>JAEUVW010000226.1 GCA_016786525.1 Chitinophagaceae bacterium | reverse complement strand
TTCCTTTTCCGCGGTAAAGTCTTTACGGTCTTTGATCATGAATTGTGGTGCAGTCGGGTTGTTTTTCGCATAAGGCGTTTCGCTCACCACCTTGTTTTTGACCAGGAATCGCAGCATCAGCTTCATCAGGCCGCCGGGTTTGGGATGCACGGTGTCATACACCATTTCATAGGTCACATTGCAGTGCGCCAGCATCTGGTCTACGCTCATTTTGCCCCAGCCGGCCGGGGTGTCGGGCGTCAGTTGGTGAATACGGTTGATGACCTGGTCGGCGACGGGTTTTGAAAAAATATCTGGTAAAGCCATTTTTATGTACGATTTAGACGGTTACTATATTGGTGTGATTATAAAATATGCAGCAACGCTTTCAGGGCATCGATCTCATGGGTGGGGCGCTGCGTATGGGGTATCTTTCCGGGATTGTAGTAAATACTGTCCCAGCCCGCATTCATCGCGCCCAGGATATCGATATCCAGCGCATCCCCGATCATGATGCATTCTCCATCGGCGGCACCTGCATTACTTTGGGCAAACTGGAAAATTTCCCTTTGCGGCTTGATGCTGTTGCTTTTTTCGGAGGTGATGATGTGCTTGAAATAGGCCGAAAGCCCGCAATTGTACAGCTTTTGCTTTTGTGTGGTCTCGAAGCCGTTGGTGATGATGTGCAGGGTATATTTTTCTGCGCAGTACGCGACGACTTCCTGTGCATCTGCTACCAGGAACTTCTGTGTCGGCAGGATCTCCAGGTAGGCGCTGCTGAGCTCATTGGCGATGCGGGTATTGCCGATCTTGAAATCCAGCAGGGTATGCCACATCCTTTTCCAGCGCAGCTCTTCCCTTTTGATAAAGCCTTTGCGGAAGCGGGCCCATAGCCGTTCGTTGTGGCCGCTGTACACTTCGTAGAATGCATCAAAATCTTTGATACCGTATGTAGCCAGGTCGAAACGCCGGTACAACTGCCACATCGTATCCCTGGAATTGCGTTCAAAATCCCAGAGCGTATGGTCAAGATCAAAGAAAACGTGTTTGTACAAAAGCTTGCTTTTTGAAAAGTATGTTCACCAAAAAGCGCAGCAACCGGACTGGTGGATTGCTGCGCCCTGAAAAAAAGTAAAGAAACCTATTTCTTCCTGTGGTAGATCTTGTCTTCGCCAAACTCGTTCAGCGCCTGCAGTGCAGGGTTAGCCAGGCGTTCGTACATACGGGAAATTTCGATCTGCTCTTTATTCTCGTGTATCTCTTCCAGATTGTCCGTATGGCTTCCGAATTCCTCCAGCTTCTTGTGCAGCTCTTCTTTTACCGCTACGGAAATCTGGCCGGCACGACGGGACATCACAACGATGCTTTCGTAAATATTGCCGGTTTTACTTTTGATTTCAGCCACATCACGGGTTTCGATCAGCGGGTTTACCGAAGCAAGGGCTTTCTTATTGATGCTCATGTTTTAGTTTTTTAATGTTTGTTGTAGCCAGGGAAAAATATTTCTCCGCGTCTTTGATATATTTTGATTTCGGGTAAGCGTCTACCAGTTCCTGGTAGGCACTCAGCACGCTTACATACCGCTCTTCCTGCTTATCCTTTACACTCGAACGGGCAAATTTGTAGTACGCTTTCACGATCATGTACTGGTACTCGTCCATGCGCTCCGACATCGGGAAGTCGTTCTGGATGTTTTTGTACACGACGGTGGCAGCACGGTACTGGCTGATGTCGTAGTACAGCTTGGCGGCAAGCGCCGCTTTTTCTTCCAGTTTGCTCTGTACGACCGCGATGTAGCCATTGGCTTCGTCCACATGCTTGCTGTCCGGGTGCTTATTCACAAAGTCCTGCAATACCTCCAGCGCTTTTTCCGTGTTGGTCTGCATCACAGTTATCTTGGGCGACATTCTGTAGATGGAGTAGGCAAACAGGAAGTCTGCTTCATCTACATTGGGAGAATTGGGGTAAGACTTGGAATAGCTTTTGAAATGGTACGAAGAAGAGTTGTAATCCTTCATCATAAAGCAGGCCATCGCATACTTGTAATACATCATTTCAAAATTCTTAGTGCCCTTCATCACCGGCAGCAGGCTTTCGTACAGCTCACGCGCGTGCAGGTAGTCTTTCTTGTCGTAGTACTTGTTGGCCATGACCAGTTTCTGGTTCACGTCGGAACTGCGCTTTACTTTTTCGTAACCGCTGCATGAGGCCAGCAGGCCCAAGCCTATAGCAAATATGAACGTGAGAAGGGGGCGAAACCGCATAAAGAGCGCAAAGATAAGGCACAACAGAAAGAATTCCTAATCCATATGGGGAAAGCCTTGTTAAAAAAATGCGGGGATACTCATCATTCCTGCCCATTCTTATACGGGCCAAATGCGCTCAGGACGAAACCCAGCAAGAATGCACTTCAATTGCATATATTTAAAATTACATTTAATAAATAAAATTACAACTATTCAACCCTTACGAACACCCTGAATTTGAGTACTATTTTTTACAGTGCTCCCAACACAGCACTTGTTTAAGGTTTAAACCAACAATCGCATAAATCATAAATAACGTCAACCCTATCTGTATCCAAAAGCGATTCAGATAATGCAGCAATCCCACTGATTAAACACTGCGCCCTAAGGAACCATCCCTCACAAGTAATAAAAAGACCCGCCTCTGAGGCGGGTCTTTAGTTTTATTGCCGGCCTGGCCAATACTGATCAGAGAATTTGGATCGTATAGGTGGTAGCGCTTACATTCAGATTGAAATTAAAAGAAACTCCATTGAAATTACCGGTATATGTTCCACTGGCCAATCCACATAAAGGTTGGCTGAAAGTGGCCACAGGCATCCCTCCGACTGTCTGCACCAAATCAATAGACACTACGGCATTCCATACAAAAGGTGCCGGTGGTGTATAGCAGGTATAGGCTGTGGTCGCATTCACCGTATAATAAACACCGCCTGTGGGCACAAATGCGGGAGGGGTAACACACCGGGCAAGACAGGGCGGATAGCTGGGAGCATAGTCTCCATGCGTCAATACATTAATGGTCGGAAACGCAGTACTTGCATTCGTAATGGCCAGGAATTGCCTTTGTGCTTGTGCGGCATCAGTGCAGAGTAGCAGGGCCGCAATGGTAAACAGCTTTTTCATAAAATACAGGCCACTTGGTTAATATGGCGCCATAAACTTATTCAAATTTTATACAAAATACAATTAAATACCATAAACGCTTCTTTTGTGAGTAACACTGCATCATTCCCGCCCGGGAATCAAATACAGATTTGCTTCAAGTAAATCTCTTTCGCAGAAACGGCATGGCTGTCTTGATGGCGCAAAGACCTATACATTGATTTGAATACCCGGCACTACGCTTACTGCGCAAAGAAAGCGCGTCGCACTGACCCAATACATGCAGCAATAAAAAACAGGCACTGATGAGATTCAGATCGGCATTCCCGGCCCTGGCCTATGCTGCAGAAGCCGGCAAGCATCAGCATCGGCGCCCCGGACCCGGAACAATATTCCGGCTCCTTGCTGCAAGCTTCTGAAAAAATGCTGTGCCAATCTTTTATATTTGCAGCTTATGCAGGAACTACAGCAAAAAATCGCTGCTTACGAAACAGCAATCAACGCATTCGCACCACAGTCGGCCGCCGAACTGGAAGCCTACCGGATACAGTACCTGGGCACAAAAGGTATTGTCAAAGAGATCTTCGGGGAAATGAAAAACGTGCCCGGACCGCAGAAAAAAGAAGCCGGACTGTTGCTCAATGCCTTTAAAGTACTGGCGGAGTCAAAGTATGAAGCCTTTGCCCACCTGCAGCAAAACCATCAGCAATCCGCACAAAAGACCGATCTCAGCCTGCCCGGCACCGACATCCCGCTGGGCACACGCCACCCCTTGCGCATGGTGGAAAACAGGATCGTCTCCATATTCGAAAAACTGGGCTTCAGCATCGCCACCGGCCCGGAAATAGAAGACGACTGGCACAATTTCACCTCGCTGAATATGCCCGAAAACCATACGGCGCGCGACATGCAGGATACCTTTTATGTGGCGTCCAACCCGGATTGGGTATTGCGTACCCATACTTCTTCCGTGCAGGCCCGTATGCTCGAAAAAGGGGAATTGCCCCTGAGGGTGATCTGCCCCGGCCGCGTGTATCGCAATGAGACGATCAGCGCCCGCGCCCATTGTTTTTTCCACCAGTGCGAAGGCCTGTATATCGACAAAGGTGTTTCCTTTGCCGACC
>JAEUVW010000185.1 GCA_016786525.1 Chitinophagaceae bacterium | reverse complement strand
CCTCCATCATCGTCGTCGCACCGAAGCCTTCGTCTTTTAAAATAGAAGCCACGATCTCGCTGTCGCTGAAGTTCATGGCACACCCGTAACTCTCTATGTAAAACTTTTTCGGATACAGCAACTCCTCTGCCTGAGAAGGAGCCAAAGCCGTACCTTGTTTTCCTTCATCAATATTTTTAACTAATATTTCTGCCATCTGCAGGTACCGTATTTTACACAAAGATAGGATTTTGCAGTACATTTAGCCCCTTAAACTGAGGACGACGTATGCGCAGATTCATTTCATTCATCTCCATCTTCCTGTTGGCTTTAGGTGGCTCCGGCACCCTCCGGGCACAGGGGATGACAGACCCTACCCACTGGACCTACGAAGCCACAAAACTGGATGCCGGTCAGTACCAACTGAATTTCACCCTTCAGCTGGACGAAGGCTGGCACATCTGGGCGATTGATGTAGGCGGCGATGGCCTGCAGGTTGTCCCTACTTTTACTTTTACAAAAAACAAAGCCGTACATCCGGATGGCGGTATCACAGAACAAGGCGATAAAATAACGGCCGAAATGGAAGGCGTGGACGGCGCAGTCAATTATTACAGCCACAAAGTAGTGTACACACAAAAGGTAAAGGCTGCAGCTGGCACCACCGTTAAAGGCAGCCACCAATACCAGGTTTGCAATGATAATATGTGCCTGGCACCCAAGCAGGTGCCCTTCTCTTTTCAATTACCATAAGTTTTTTCTTCATACATCATCAACATCAATAACAATCCAAGGATGACCACCTTTGTAAAATTCCGCATTCTCCTTCTTTCTTTACTATGCTGCAGTTTGTTCAGCCAGGCGCAGATCGAACCGGATCCGACCACCTGGACTTATGATATCAAAAAGACAAACGGCGACGAGTACACCGTGCGCTTTCATGTAAAGCTGAAGGAACACTGGCACCTGTACTCCCAGAATCCCGGGGGCGACAATGACGGTTCGCTGATCCCTCCGTCTTTCAAGATCAAATCGCCCAAATCAGCAAAGTTTACCGGCAAAGTCAAAGAGGAAGGAAAGCTGATTGCGGAAACCATAGATGGCATCGGCACCATCCGCTATTTTAAAGACAAGGTAGACTATACGCTGAAAGCCGTCGTGACGGAAAACGGCAAACTGAGCGGTACCTACAGCTACCAGGTCTGCGATGAAACCCATTGCCTGCCCACTTACTATAAGACCTTCAGCTTCGATATCACCGATGCTTCGGGGGCAAGCGATACCAGTGCCGTGCCGGATACGGCAACCAGTACTACTGCCGGCACGCCGACAGATACGGTAAAAAAGGTAACCACTACCGTTACGACCAATATCAAAACACCGGAAACGCCCGCTAAAGAAGACAGCAAGGAGGTTTCCCAATCGATTTGGGTGATTCTGTTGTCCGGATTCGGGGCCGGCCTGGCTGCGGTGGTTACGCCCTGTATTTATTCTATGATTCCTATCACGGTTTCTTTCTTTACCAAAAAGAGCAAGAGCCGTAAACAGGGCATCATCAATGCCTCTTTCTATTCTTTCTCGATCATTTTCATTTTCGCGGCGCTGGGTATGCTGATTGTCGGCGCCTTTGGGGCCAATGCATTGAACAGCCTGTCCACGCACTGGATTCCTAACCTGATCTTCTTCGCGATCTTTATCCTGTTCGCCTTCTCTTTCCTGGGCGCTTTTGAATTGACGCTCCCCTCTTCATGGACGAACAAGGTAGACTCGAAAGCCAATACGAACAGCTTTACGGGCATCTTCTTTATGGCGCTGACCCTGGTGATCGTGTCTTTCTCCTGTACTTCAGCCTTCATCGGTGGCATCGCGGTGCTGGCCAGCAAAGGCGGGGTTTGGGGCCCGCTGGCGGGTTTTGCGAGTTTCGGGCTGGGTATTGCCCTGCCGTTCACCATTTTTGCCCTGTTCCCATCCTACCTGAAAAACCTGGAAAAACCGGGCGGATGGCAGAATGCGGTTAAAGTAACCCTGGGTTTCCTGGAACTGGCCCTGGCTCTGAAATTCCTGTCGAATGCGGACCTGGCCAAAGGCTGGCGCCTGCTGGACCGCGAGGTGTTTATTGCCATATGGGTCGTATTATCCATCCTGCTGGGCCTGTACCTGCTGGGCAAACTGCGTTTCAGCCACGATGACGATCTGCCGAAGAACATGTTTGGCATTCCCTACGTCTCCATACCCCGTTTATTGCTGGCGACAGCAGCCTTCAGTTTTGCGGTGTATATGATACCCGGCATGTGGGGCGCTCCGCTGAAGGCGATCAGCTCCTTTGTACCACCTATGGGTACCCAGGATTTTACCGGCGGTAGTGGCGGAGGGCACCATGCCCCAGCGGCCGACAACGGAGCTCCGCCCCCGGTGAAGTATGTAGACAAACTGAAGATCTACGAACCAGAGGTAGCTACCAAATTCGGATTGGTCACTTATTACGACCTGGACGAGGCCAAAGCGGCAGCAAAAATCCTGAAAAAACCGCTGATGCTGGATTTCACCGGCATCAACTGCATCAACTGCCGCAAGATGGAAGGCCAGGTCTGGAGCGATCCTGAGGTGATGAAACGCCTGAAGGAAGACTTCGTGGTCGCCTCCCTGTATTGCGATTTCAATAACGAAGAATTGCCGGAATCCGAGCAGTACTATTCTAAGGTGCTGGGCGCGCAGGTGGTGACGGTTGGCAATAAAAATGCCGACTACCAGGCCACAAGGTTCAATACCAATGCACAACCCTATTATTTCTTTATCGATGGCGAAGACCGCCTGCTGGCGGATAAGGGTTACGATTACAACCCGGATATTGCCCGATTTATCGCGCACCTGGACGCTGTAAAGAAGAAGTACAAGGAGCTGAATCCTTAAATTCTAAGGCTACATGAACCCCAAAACGCTCATGGCAGTTGCACTGTTTTTTCTTTCCGCGGTTTCATCGGGGCAAGACAAAAGCGGCATTAGCTGGCCGGGGATGAACAGCACTTTCACCAAAGAAAAATTGCACCTGCCCTTCCTGTAGGTCGATTCCAGCTTCCGGACTATGGAGGGAAAGCGGTATAACTACCTGAAAGCTGGCGCTAATGCAATGGTGTATTTCGGCATGTACGGCTGCCCGCCCTGTATGGCAGAGCTGCCTTCCATCGTGGAAATGGCGCGCCGGCACCCGGACATGAACTTCGTGTATACCACTTTTAATGAAGCCCCGACTGTAAACGAGGAGTTTGAAAAGATACTCGGCAAGGACTATGTGCTGCCCGGTAATTTTCACCGCATCTCTATGACGGAGCTGTTTATTGCCCTGCAAAACCTGACCATCTGCTACCCGGTGAAATATTTCCTGGACAAAAAAGGAACCGTGCAGTACATGCAATACCAGGAACTGAAATCGTTTAACGGAAAGACCTACGACGACTACCATGCTGTGAATGAGGCGGTCATTGCGGCTTTCAATCCATGATGAGCGGACTTTTTGTTCACAAGAAGATACTCCTGTGACATTTACCGTTAATGATAAAGCTCATGCAGCGCGACAGATCTCTGCGGGATGTCGCCAGCGGGAAAGGGGAATCCCATACCCAAAACTATGTTCTTCCCAGGAGTATGAAAACATTGTAGCAGCACAGTCATTCTGAAGGAATCCGCACCGCTATAAACACTAATAGCAGCGCGACAGATCCCTGCGGGATGACATCAGGGGGAAAGGGGGGATTCCATATCCAAAACTATCCGAAGGAATCTGTACTGCGAATAAAAGGCAATGAAAGAAAGATTAACCTGGGCAAGAGAAACGTTTTATCTATAACATTCATTTTCAGACATATGACAACAGTGAAAAATGAAAAAATACTACGTCTATATTATCACCAATATCCATAAAACGGTTTTGTATACCGGCGTAACCCACAATTGGAGCAGGCGCATGAATGAACATATACACGATGCGGAGACTGTAAAGAGAACATTTGCGGGTAAATACAATTGCAGATACCTTTTACTATTGGAGGAATATATGTTCGTCAGGGATGCTATTGCAAGAGAAAAAGAAATTAAAGATTGGAACCGGGAACGGAAAGAGCAATTGATCAGCTTATCAAATCCCGATTGGACGTTTTTAAATGAATAGCCCTTTTGTTTGCAGGAAGACTCTTTCATAGAACGGCCAAAACATTATCGTCAATACTATCCATTCCAAAGAAATCCGTACTGCTGTAAGCATTAATAGCAGCGCGACAGATCCCTGCGGGATGACGCCAGCTGAAGAGGAGAATCCCGTAATCCAAAACTATGTTCACCCAAAGAGTATGAAGGCATTGCAGCAATACCCTGATGTACATGCTGGCCCCAACACGGAGATCCTTACAGCATGAGAAAGAGTAATCCCGTAATCCGACAGAGAATTCATCCACGAGTACGCATTCTTATGCTTAACGTTGTCATTCCGCAGGAATCTGTAGCGCTGTTCATTAAATATCTTATTCGGATGACAGATCCCTGCGGGATGACGCCAGTGGGAAAGGGGGGGATCCCATATCCAAAACTATGTTCATCCCAGGGGCAGGAAACATTGTAGCAATGCCGTCATTCCGCAGGAATCTGTACCACTATAAACACTAATAGCAGGGCGACAGACCCCTGCGGGGTGATATCAGGGTGTATGTTCAACGCGACCGTTACAATGCATCAGAAATTGTACTTTTGCACCATTACATAGCGAACCATCGCTACTGCCTTTTAGGATAAACACCTAACGCAATATGACACAAGACATCCAGGTCCTGCTTGCCCCGGAGCAGGCAAACGACGAGCGGCAGATCCGCAGCAGCCTTGAAAAGGCAACAGGCCTTAATGCCAAGCGCATTAAAGGCTATGAAATCCTCAGACAATCTATTGACGCACGTGGCCGGGCTGTAAGAATACAATTGCTGGTACGGGTATATATCGACGAAACTCCGCCCATAGCGGAAGCCTTCGATCCCCGGCTGCAATCCGTACACAACAAAGCATCCGTTGTCATCGTCGGGGCAGGACCGGCCGGGCTTTTTGCTGCATTGCGCCTGATCAGCCTGGGCATTAAGCCCATCGTTATCGAACGGGGTAAAGATGTGCGCAGCCGCCGCCGCGACCTGGCCGCGATGAATAAAAATGGCATCGTGAACCCCGAATCCAATTATTGTTTTGGGGAAGGCGGGGCCGGCACGTACAGTGACGGCAAGCTGTACACACGCTCTACGAAGCGTGGCGATGTCAAACGAATCCTGAACCTGTTTGTGCATTTCGGGGCAGAGCGCAATATCCTGATCGAAGCCCATCCGCACATCGGTACCAACAAATTGCCGCAGATCATTACCGCCATGCGCGAGCAGATCGTCGCCTGTGGCGGTGAAGTGTTGTTTGAAACAAAGCTTACGGATATCCTGCTGGACGGGGATGCGATCAAAGGCATTCAAACCCAGGATGGCAGTATCATCGGCTGCACAAAGCTGATCCTGGCTACCGGCCACTCGGCACGCGATATTTTTGAACTACTGGACAGGAAGAACATATTGATCGAAGCCAAGCCATTTGCATTGGGCGTGCGCATCGAACATCCGCAGGCCCTGATCGACAGCATACAATACTCCTGCAGCTATCGCGGTGAGTATCTGCCCCCTGCGGCTTATTCGCTGGTGAGCCAGGAAAACGGGCGGGGTGTATTCAGTTTTTGCATGTGCCCCGGCGGTATTATTGCTCCCGCGGGAACGGCACCCGGTGAATTGGTAGTTAATGGCTGGAGCCCATCCAAGCGCAACAATCCTTATGCCAATTCCGGTACTGTAGTGGCTGTTGATGAGCGGGACTTTGCGCAGTATGGCTTTAGCGGCAGGCTGGCGGGCATGCACTTCCAACAGATGGTGGAGCAACACTGTTTCGCCGCAGGTGGCGGCAATCTGGTGGCCCCGGCGCAACGCATGGTGGACTTTGTGAACGGAAAAACTTCGTCTACCCTGCCCGGCTGTTCCTATATCCCCGGCCTGAACAGTGTACCGCTCAGGGAATGCCTGCCGGCAATCGTGGCCGACACTTTACGCAAAGGGGTACAAAGCTTCGGCAAAAAGATGAAAGGATATTACACGAATGAAGCGGTACTCGTCGCGACCGAATCGCGCACCAGCAGCCCGGTCCGTATTCCCCGGGATAAAGTAAGACTGGAGCATCCGCAGATCAGGGGCCTGTATCCCTGCGCGGAAGGAGCGGGCTATGCGGGCGGTATTGTCAGTGCGGCCATAGATGGCGAACGCTGTGCAGAAATGGCTGCAGGTATGGAATAACGCTATAATTTTATCATCACGCTTCCTGCGGCCATATCATGAATTGCACGCCGCTGGGCGTTGCTGTGTATGGTCACAAAAGAAACCCATCCAAGCATTACCTTAACAGGATATCGTACTGCGGCCTGAAGTATATTGAGCTTACGTGAGCTGTCAGCATATTTTCTGACCCGTATTTTCTTAAAATAATTTCCTACCGTACAGCCAAAAACCATACATATCGGCTCGTATGCAAATAAAAGCCCGATAAATAAAACAAATCGCACCCAATCCGGCACATCTTTGAAACTGTCAAGGAGGCTAGCCGTAAAAAACATCAACATCAAGATGAAGACTGTATCGATAAACGTAGATTGTAATCTCTCTTTGAGTTCCGGGTAATGCTCCTGCATTTTTTTTGAAATTTAAGTACGAAAATAATGTAATAGTTCACTAAATACATCATGCAGATAAGCCTACCGGAATGCCAGTGGGTAGGTCTTCCTGGCTTTTTCAAACATACTTTGCGCAAACCGGTACTTTGCCAGGCTCATCAGGACGCACACGATACAAATACCGGAATAAAGCAAAAAGGCCGCCCTGGAGAAAGCTCCATCCGTAAGCGAATCCGGTTCGAAAAGATAGCCGGTCAGCCGGTAACACATTGTATATTCCAGCAGGAAAATAAGGAAAAACCCCCGATACGTATTGGTGGCCAGCAAAGGCTCCCGTAGCTGTTTCTTTTCCCGGTGCAGCAATACGGAAACACCTATATCCAGCAGTACGCCAAAGGCGCAGAAAAACAGGATGAATATTGCAGGGACAAAGGTTTGCCCTTTTTCATAAAAGCTGCCGAAAAAAACACAAACCAGGCTCAGGGCCCCGGCAAGGACAATGTTCGGCCAGGCGAACATAGCGGTAAAAGCCCGGCCCAGTCCTTTATGAAAAGCTTTTTCTACCGCCTGCTCTTCTTCGCGCATCAGCTTCCGGAATCCGGTAGCACCATAGGTATGGTACACCTGTTGCAAAGCGGATTCCAGCGACAGCGCGGAATTTTTTATCCATAAAGCTTCAATACTGCTGGCCAGGTGATCGACCAGTTCTACCCGTACATCATAATGGGTCACATAGTGCTGCCTGCAAAAGCGGTGCAGCTGATCGATCTCTTCTGTAGAAAGTTCCCTGTTCATATCAGGCAAGTTTAGGGTTAAGGAATTGCTGCAAATGCCCGATGTACTCCTGCAGGCTTACAGAAGCTTTTTCCTGCTCCTGCACCCCCGCCTTAGTCAGGCGGTAGTATTTGCGCATACGGTTACCGTAGGGCTTCAGTTCACTGCTGAGTGTGCCTTCGGCCTCCAGCTTATGCAACAAAGGGTAAAGGGTACCCTCGGTGATCTTCAGGTGTCCGCCGCTGATCTCCCTGGCCTTTTGTGTGAGTTCGTAGCCATACATTTCCCCCTGCTGCCGGATGAGCTGCAGCACGATGGCTTCAAGGCTGCCTTTATACAAGTCTGTAATGTTCATGATGGCCTGCTATCTTTATACAAAGATACAAAATACATTGAAATTCGATGCATTGTTCTTCAATGATCATAAAATACGAAAAATGGAGCTGTCCTGCTGCAGGCAGCCCTTTATTATGGAATAATAAAAAACAAGCGTCTTGCCTGCTCACAGTGTACACGAACGATGAAAACAGTATTAATCTTCCTTTCCCTCTTACTGCTGCACAGCCGGTCAGCCGAAGCTCAGGCCTGCGGTACGGGAATGTATTTTTTTACCTTTTACAGTGTGAATGGCACGCAGATAGCAGATATCCGCTACGATTTTTACGAGGTACACCCGGATAGCCTGGCCGCCAGGCTCCGGGAGGCTTCCCCAAACGGCAAGATAGCCTTGACCTATTTCGGGCAATATTTTACCATCAACAGCATAAATGATATCGTGATCAGCGCGCACCAAAGTGGTAAAACAAGAGCGGACAAGTTTAATAAAATGAGCGGTTCCGTGCGCAAAGGCAAGCTGCAGGTTGTGACGCGGGAACTTTTTTCCGTCCCTCATCTGCTCCGGATCACCGCGGAAGATCAGCAACTGTACTACATCGGTAATTTTTTCGGCGGCTGCCACGGCAGCCTGAATATTTTGCTCAATTAAGCTGTCTTATCGCCCAGCGCATTAATATCCTGCACTTCTAAGATTTCCTTGTCGCTGCCGATCGCCAGGGTATTGATCATGGCATTGCCTAGCTGCTTCAGGGTACTGACTTTGTTGGGCCATACCACCTTTAAAATGGGGAACATCCAGGCGAAATACTTGTAGGCCGGCAGGGCGTTCCGCTGCCCTTCCGTGAGCTTCATTGCGGCAGGACGGAAATTATGCACTTTCCGGAACGGTAGTTTTTGCAGGTCATTTTCCGTTTTCCCCTTTACCCTGGCCCACATCACTTTTCCCTTTTCTGAGCTGTCGGTTCCGGCACCGCTGACGTAGATAAACACCATCTGCGGGTTTTGCTGCGCCAGCACCTGTGCAAAATGAAGCGTAGTATCGTAGGTCAGGTGGGTATATTCAGTTTCTTTCTTCCCGATACTGGTCACACCGGCACAGAAGAAGCAGGCATCGTAGCCCTTCAGTTGTTCATCACCCTCTTTCAGGGCCAGGAAGTCGGGTACAATATACTCTTTCAGTTTAGGGTGCGTGCGCCCGCAACTGCGCCGGCTTACACTCAGCACTGCTGCAATTTGCGGGTGATCCAGGCAGGCCAGCAATACCCCTTCGCCCACCATACCGGTAGCACCGGTAAGGATGATCTTATAGCTCATACGATCCATTTATCTTCAAATATACGGAGCGTCCGGGAGGAAAGCAGCAAGCGCCTTTAACTGGTCAGTTTGAAGTTTTGTACGGATTGCGCTTTGTCGTACATGCTGACCATATATACGCCGCTGCTCAAACTGCTTACCGGGATCATCACAGAGTGATCTCCTATGCTGCGCTTTTCAGTATCCGAAGGAGCTCCTGCCCTGGTAAATTGCGCAGTACAACTTTTGTTTCCCCTGCTGTACGGGTAATATAATCGAGGTATACATTTGCTGCCGTTGCCGGGTTCGGATACAGGGTAGCTTTTATGAAGCTGCTTTCTTTTTCCTGCAGGGAGGTGGGCATATCGTAGTGGTAATACAGGCGGTACGCCAACTCCACTTATCGGTCTCCCAGCTCATCATATCTTTTTTCACCAGGTTATCATTCGCATTGTATTCCATAAAGCTGGTGCTTACATTGACCCAGTGGCCAGATGCTTCTTCCCACAGCACACAGCAGGTCCTTCTGCACAACGCAATTGCCGGCCAGGTATTCATAGTTTGATTTATAGCGTGGCAACACATCCGCGCCCATCCGGTAGCACCGGTAAGGATGATGGTGTAGCCTTTGTTACTTCTGTTGTCTTTTCAGCTTCCAGATATACCCATCAATAATGTAATGTGTTATCTGGGGTACAGCCAGCAAGGCAATGATAAAACATAACAACATTTCATTTACCTCGGGCTGGTAAGTTCCGAATATATGCTGATGCTCCTTCCAGAGAAATATATCCCAAAGGGCTTCTTCCAGGTAGGCCAGCAGAAAAATAACAGCAAGAAAACCCATCAGGCTAAAGAGTAAAGAAAATGACCTGCCGAAAGGGCTTCCCTTAGCGGCAACTTCTTTGCGGCTATAGATCCAAACCAAAGCCATGTAAGGTATACCGTGGCTTACTACGTTCAGCAGCGTAAAAGCCAGGTCTCCGTTAAAGTAAACAATACCAAAATACCAGGAAATGATAGTTCCGCTTATCACTGCGATCTTAGGGATGTTGACTTCGCGGTACAGGTATACAAATATAATTTCTTTGATCAGGTAGCATGCCACTACTGCATAGTAAAAGGCAGTGGCGCATTTTAGCAGCAAGGCCGAAGAAATGTACATAAAATCGCCGCTTATAAACCAATTGAAATTCCGGGGGCCGGATAGATGCCAATAAATAAGCGGGTAAATAGTCGCATAGTAGATGACAACTTTATCAGTCATCACCATCCAGCGGGGAGCCTGCTCCTTCCTGCTGTACAGGCGCATAAAACCATATTGTTGCCGGACAAAATGAAATACAGCCAGATAAGCCAACAGTCGCCAGAACAAAAATGCACTGCTGCTGTACACCAATACCGATGCCACAAAAGAGAGAACAGGGATCAGTATCAGCAAGTTCCGTTGGCGCACGACCATATGCTTGTCGAAATAGGTACGGTACAAAGTGCTGTACACATGCGCAACATCTATGAGCAAAATAAGAATCACCCATAAAGAATCGGGGACATGATTATTGTTTTGAAACAGCCTTGGGAAGAGCACAATAATCAATAAACTTAAGAATGGGGGCAATAATATAAATACCGTATCGATAAAGGGCTTACCGATCCATGCTCTTTTGGTTGCGTACAGGAACTGGTTCATATTGTCTCTTTTATTAACTGCTTGCTGCCTTCCGCGCAGCATGAACACCCTGATAAAATGCTTCTTCAAAAATGCTGATCCCGGCAAGATCCGTATGCGCAAAATGAATGCGGCCGTGCAGGCTTTTTCCCAGCTCCTGCCTTTCAGAGCCATGTATCCATCCGGGCAGCGGTTGTGCCATTGCGTGCCCCCAGAGGCTAATATCCATACGCTCTGTTGCCTGTTCAATATTCGGATGAACCAGTTTCAGATCACTGATCACATGAGCAACCCATTCTTCATATGTCCGTTTTTGTGCTGCTTTTCTTTCTGTAAGCGGATCAGCGTCCGTCAATGGGTAGTAATAGGTAAGGTTGCGTTTGCCCTTATGCTGTTGCAACTGCTGATGCGTTGCATCGACATAACCCAGCCCTTTGCCTCCATAGATCACATTATCCCAGCTGGCAGGGCTTCCGCTGCGTTCCGAAAGCATATCATTTACGGTAAGGTTAGCCACCATCCAGGGTACGTAATGCAGATGTTGCCTGACCAGCATGCTGCGGTTTTCCTCTTTCAACAGTCGGGCAGCAACAAACTGCGGTGCAGCAATAATGCAATGCCCTGCGCGTATCCCTCCTATTTTCCCTGTTTGGGTGTCGAGGTACTGCACACGCACATCATCGCCGCTGTATTCTATCGATACAACCAGCGCATTGCTCCTGATCTGATCCGCCGACTTTTTCTGCAGCTGCCGGACCAGGAAGCCATTACCCTCTTCCCAGGTCAGCACATCGTGGTAAGCAGCATTGGCGCCTTTGCCTTTTCTTGCAGCGAAATAATGGATACCCGCCCAGGCACTGATCTGGTCGTACCTTGTTCCGAAATCATCCCGGGTACAGTAGTCTACGTACCAGCGCAGGTGATTGCCGTGCAGGTTTTCCTGCTCCATCCATTCTTTCATCGTGATCTGATCTAATGCCCGTGCGGTTTCACTTCTGGCCGACGTATCAACAGGAATGGCAAAGACATCTTTTCCGTCCTCACCTTTCAGCGCCCTAAAATGATCCATCAGGCTGAAGAATTTTACAAATTCTTCCCGCTCCGCATCCGACACACCATAGCGCGGCACCAAGCCGTCCTGCCATGCTCCATTCAGATAAAGCCGCTCCTCGGGATCATGGCAAAGAAACAGCTCATTGTATACCGGCAAACCCTGTTTATCATAATCGATGATCACATCGCATTCCTGCAGAAAATCCAGGTATTCTTTAAGTTCATTATTCGGTATGGGTATATAGTGCGCACCCAGCGGATAGGCCGAAACCTCATTTTTCCCATAAGAAGCATTACCACCGGTGTTTTGCTCCAATTCGAGCAAAACAAAATCTTGCTGCCCGTCATGCATCAACTGCCGGGCTGCAGACAAGCCGCTAACACCCCCTCCTACGATCACAATCGCTTTTCTGCTCCATTCCTCAGGTTCAGGAAAGACAGTTGTATCCCGCAGCTGATGACCTATTGCAGCCGAAGCACCAAGCATGCGGCCTTTAATGATATTTTTCTCCTGACCGCAGCCAACTGACAATTGTGAGAAGCCGATTGTTGCGCCAGACCACTTAATGAACTCCCTTCGATCCATATTTACATTCCTATTGTTCCAGGTATTTACCCCACTCCTCTTCAAAATAATGTACCAGAGCCTGGTTGTTTAGTTTATTCACTTCAAGCGCAGTGGTTGCTTTCATGTCTTCAGGAAATTGCAACATCTGCTCCATGACCGCTTTGCTGATAAACCGGACCGGCACAGGGAAGGAATCCGGAACTTGGTATTCCCGGTCGATCATAGCCATTACGTAACCCCATTCACCAAAAGATGGCACATAGTTATGATAGGCGACGGTATGATACCCGGTAGACTTCAGTGTTTCACTGACACACCAAAAGCTTTTGGGTGCCACATAAGGAGATGTACTCTGGATCACTATTACTGCCGATGGCTGCAATGCCGCTCTCAGTATCCGGTAAAAGGCAGTGCTGTAGAGCTTTCCTACAGCAAAACCGGACGGATCCGGAAAATCGATGATGGCACAATCAAATCGTTCCTTATTCTGCCGGAGCCAGCTGAATGCGTCGGCATTGGTCACCTTTACTTTTGCATTGGCCAACGAATACCGGTTGATCTCCTGCAAGGGCTTTTGGGTAGCGAACAAACGGGTCATAGCGGGGTCCAGGTCGACCAGCTGAACTGATTCAACAGAAGGGTATTTAAGTATTTCACGCACAGCCAATCCGTCTCCTCCACCCAAAACCAACACTTTTCTGGGATTGCCGGATGCCATCATAGCCGGATGCACCAGCGCTTCGTGATAGCGATATTCGTCTGCCGAACTGAATTGCAGATTATTATTGAGGTACAGCCGCAGCTCTTTCTTGTTTTTGGTCAGCACAATGCGCTGGTATGGTGTAGAGGTGGCATATACTACATGGTCATTGTAAGCCAGGGTCTCACTGTAACTCACAATTTTCTCTGCTACCACAAAACCAATAAGCTCCAGGAACAATATAAAAAAACCGCTAAAGCGGAGCCGTACCCCATTGCGGATTTCCCGGGAGAAATAGGAGCAGAGATACAAACCTACCCCTGTATTCAAGATCCCGAAGAACAAACTGGTCCGCACCAATCCCAGATGCGGCACAAACAAAAGCGGGAAAACAACCGAAGCCAGCAAGGCACCGATATAATCATACGTAAACACCCGGCTGACCAGGTCCTTGAATTCTACCCTGTCTTTCAATATCCGCAAAAGCAAGGGTATCTCAATACCGACAAGTGTGCCGGTAACAAACACTATTGCATACAGGATAGGTAAAAATGACGCAGCCAAAGGGAATACCAAAAATAAAAGCGCTGCGCTGAATCCTCCCACCAGGCCAATCATCAATTCAATCCGGATAAACCATTCCAGCAGCCGGCTGCGGAAATAGCGCGACAGGAAAGACCCCACCCCCATAGAGAACAGGTAGACACCAATAATGATGCTGAACTGGGTTACGCTGTCGCCAAGCAGATAACTGGCCAGTGTGCCCGCCACCAACTCATAGATCAGGCCGCAGGTAGCAATGACAAAAACCGCAAGCAGTAACACCAGTTGCGGGCTGTTTTTCTTTTGAGCCATTATCCTAGTTTAACCATGAATCGCGGAGGCGATGATAATGGCGATTGCGATCATGAAGAAGCCGGCGAATAAAGCTACCGCCACATTTTTATTTTCCATAATTTCTTTCCGCAAGTTGTGCTTTGGGGTCAGCACTTCCATCAAAAGAAAAGAAGCCAGCAGGACCAATATACCCAGGCCGGAATAAATAAGAGAGCTGATGATGTATTGTTTCATAAAAATAAATTTAAGAGAAGAGCCTGTCATTTATGGCCGCCCGGGCCCGCTGCAGTCCATTCTTCCTGGTTGGAAAAAGTAAGCAAACGCCAGCCGGTATAATCAGCATAAAATAAAAAACCAGCTATTATGCTTACGAAAAGGAAAAACCATCTGACAGGATATAAATAAGAAGACAATTTCATGTTTTATTGTTCAATAATTAACAGGGTAAGGATTATAAGGGCTGTTCTCCCAGCGGCTTTTTTCGTAATAGTTGATCATGATTATCTTATATACAGGCCATACTGCTATCAGGAGCAGCAGCAAGATCAGGTTGCGGTGGGATGGGACATCATTCGTAACCTTAACAGAAAACTGATCCAACCTGCTGCCGGAAAAATTAAAACTGTAAGGGTCTCTGATCCCGTTAAACCGGAAAAAATACGTTCCTGCAGGAATGCTGTTCATGTAGGCTGTTTCTGTTGTTGAGCCTTCTACCCAACGCTCCCCGTCTTCATAGCCCTGATAATGCTCAACTCCCTGCTGCAGGCTATACTCGTCCCCGCTAACTTTGTTGACAAGGGTTGCTTCCAGTTCAAACCATGAATTATCAACCGGGGCCTCAATGACAAACTCCAGGTTGCTTTTCCATTTGGTCAGTTCAAATGGCTCTGTGACAAATGATTGATTCGCAACAGAGTCGCCCATAGTATATGTATTGTACAGCAAAACCCGCTCCCTCATCGTATACCCTGCAAAAATATGGGCAAGGAAAAGAAGCAGCACTGCCCCAAAGGCGGTACGGATAATAAGGGTTTTATCTGAGGATGATTTGAGTTCTGCCGGCCCTACCCCCATGGGTGTGGGCAGATATCCCTCAGCCTGGTTTTCCAGTTCTTTCCGCGAAACAGATGATCCGATAAACCAGGTAATGTATTCGGCTTTGCCTTCCTCTACTGAAATAAGGTACGGGGGTGCGATAAATTCGCGTGTATACAATTGATAAGAGTCATTGAACACATTTCCGGGAAAGCTTCCTTGTGCATGGGTAATACGGAAGCCGTAATTATTAAACAAACGGAACGAACGTCCATCGTATTCAAACTCCCGTACCAATGCGCAACTTTTCGGCAACGGGTGGCCAAGTTCTTTTACAAGTAGCCAATGCCCTTCAGACTCGTTAAGAAATGCAAATCCCTCTTCCTTATTGTACAATACATATTCATTCCACACAAATCCTTCCTGAGCATCTTTTTTGAGCATATGACCTGTAAGCACATAGTCAACCCCCTTCAAAGAAACAATACTGTTGATGTTAAAACGAAGTTCTGCCTTCTGCCTGGAAATGGCTCCGTCCTCTCTGGCAGCACCATTAAAATAAGCATAGGCCCTGTTGCATTGGCCGCAGGTCCAGCTTTGTACATAAGGGAAAAGAGGTAGTGCCGTATCGCAGGAGCAATGATCGCAATGAAATGTTTTGCCCGCATCAAATTTACTACGCAGGTTACTGAAGCCGAGTTCTGTAAAGCTGCAGGAGTGTGCCATATAGGCCTGGATTGATTCATCCTCCATCACAAACATCTCAACAGAAGCTTGATCTGCAGATAATAGTTCGTAAGTACTGTGTATTGCGGGTTGAGGTTTATAGAAACAACCTTCTCCATCCCAGAACCGGGCTGTGTTCTTTCTTATCAATTCATAACTCAGCAGATCGATCTGTATCGTTTTCTTTTCTGACAGATTACCCAGACGGCTTGCCAGTGCGGGGCTTTTCACAGGCAAGGGCTCATACACGGCATACAATCCATAGCCTTCAGCCAGTAATAAACATGTGCCCTTACTTTCCTGTATGGTCCAGTAGTTGAAAACACTTTCGGCAAACCACAGACGGAAACGCCCGGTGACGGTATAGGGTATACCCTTCCAATTCAGCTTGGTCCCGGTTTGAATCAGCTCGGAAAAGCTTACTATATCATGCCTGTGCCATGCTTTAGCTTGTCCGGTAGATTCTCTACTGATAATCGTGTTGCAATACGGGCATTGCCAGTGATTGAACAATGAGCCCGCCGTACTGAGTAAATGTTGACACTGCGGGCAGGATACCATGCTATTCGTTAAGGCCTCCATCAACGTTTCAACTTTTTAAACGCAACAATCGTTGCACCGAAATGCGCCACTGCTGCATTGAAAATCTGATCCACAGTACCGTCATTATCTCTTTGATAGTTGCTCAGATAAATATCAATATTCACTTTGGCATATTCCGGCCAGGTATGAATCGAAATATGACTTTCACTCAGGCAAACGATTGCGGTAAACCCTGCCGGTTGAAAATTATGATACACCTCGCCCAGCATCTGCAACTGATGTTGCAAAATCAATTTGTCAATACATTTTTTCCATTCCTTATAATCAGACAAGAGATGCTGCTGTGTCGATTCGAGGCTTGCTATTATATGAGATCCGGCTTGATAGGCGTTCATGAAAACTGCGGGCAAAGGTGTTGTATATCACAATAATAGCAAAAATATACAGATAACAACAAAGCTCAAATCCCCGCAGGCGCTTTAATTAGCCGTTCAAAACGCTCTACCATCTGCGGTAACGCGCTATTGGCCGTCCGGCCAGTCCAAATAAACAGGGGTCTGCTCCAGGAAACTGCAGCTCCTTTGGATCAGAAATGCTTTTGCTTTTTTTGATGGCACAGTTATTGATAATAGAATAATATCTATCTTCCAAACGTAAAAAACACGATAATGAAAAGAAAGTACAGCCTCTTTGTTGCTTTAATGATGGCCTCCCTTGGTGTACAGGCGCAGTCGAAAATAAAAGACGGGAGTATTACCCCTTCCGCAAGTATACCTTTGCCTGATGCCATCCTGGAACTGGAGAGTATCAGCAGGGGCTTGCTGCTGCCCAGGATTGCGCTGGACAGTACTGAACTTGCTGCGCCCATGAGCGGGCATACCGCGGGAATGATTATTTATAATACGGCAACGATAGCAGATGTCAGCCCCGGGATGTATTACAATAACGGGGGTCGGTGGATCAGGACTCCTTCATTTTACGAAGAGCCCTGGCGTATCCAGCAAAGCAGCAACCCTGCCAAGGCCAATACACAGCATATCTACCAGATGGGAAGCGTTGCCATAGGCAAAGATTCAGTAGCAAGCGGGGCAAGCCTGGATGTCAATGGGGCTATACGCGGAGGAAACCTGTCCGTATCCCCCGTAGGGCTGCATTCCCTGGCGGTCGGGGACTCACTCACGGCCTCCGGGCTCAATTCTGCTGCCTTCGGCTGGCATCATATTGCCTCAGGAGAAAACGCAATGGCCTGGGGTGGGCAACCAACCCATACCAGCACTGACTCTAACCGCTATAACATCGCCAGCGGTACTGCTGCGACCGCCTGGGGATATGGTAACCGCTCTACAAGCTGGGGTACCACAACCTGGGGCACTCAAAATACGGCCTCCAATCCGCAGGCTACTGCTTTCGGCGCGCGCAACCAGGCTACCGGCTTCTGGTCCACAAGCTTTGGGGAACAGAACAAAGCCTCCAACAACTTTACGACTGCTTTCGGGAAGGGCAATACAGCTTCTGCCCGGGCCGGTACCGCGTTTGGTGAAAACAACCACGCAAAGGGCACGCGTTCCTTAGCTTTCGGCCTGCAAAACATAGCCGCGTCCCAGGAAGAAACGGTTTTCGGGAGATACAATGCAGACACCTCCGGTGCAAACAACTGGACCGATACGGATGCTTTGATGCAGGCAGGCAACGGAACAAATGCCGATTCCGGCCGGAGCAACGCCCTGACCCTGCTTAAAAACGGTAAGCTGTCGGTGGGTACACACACGGAAAAGCCATCCCTGAGCATGGAAATCAACGGAACGGACGGTATCAAAATACCTTCTGGTACTTCCGCCCAACGCCCCGCGGCACCGGTATTGGGCACCCTACGGTACAACAATGAGCTGGGAAGACCTGAAATGTATGTGAACGACCTGAACAAGGACGGAGCACAAGGCGATGCCGGCTGGTTAACCTTATGATGGCCTTAGCCCGGAACCCATTACCGGTCAGACCGCCACATACGCTTTATTCATCCGCTCAAAGGTTTCCACCTTATGCAGTAAACCCGTATTCGCACTGGTGCCGCTAAAGATCAGCTCCTTCACCTCGTCAAAGCGTTCATCCAGCAAGTGCAGGAAATCCCATCTGGCAATGCAGCGTGTACCCTGCCCTCTTTTGTACTGCCGGTAAAAATAGCCCCAATAATCCGGCATCGTCAGCAGGGTAAACAAAGCGGTTCCTGCAGTAAACGGGGAAATCTTGCCGTTCCCGATCAGGAAAAACTGCATGGCGGCCTCATCTTTCAGTTGTGTGGAAAAACCCAGCAGGATATGAAAAGCGTCGTGGCGTTCGATACGGTCTACAGGCTGTAGTTCTTCGTGCTCCAGGAACAGGCCCAGTTCATGCCCCAGGCTTGCCGCCGGGTATTGCTTCAGGTCCTCGCGCTGCAGCTGCCAGGGTTGACGGTGTTTGTAAAATTGAGCATGAACGGCTACGACTTTGCCCAATAACCACAGCAGCATACGTTCGCGGAAGCTGTGTTCTTTCCTGTAGGAAATGATGATTGCTTTCATAGTTAAAAAGTGCTTTGAAAAACAAAGTTATTTAAAACCAAGACACACGGAGCATTATTTTTTGCTGCAAACACCCAAATTCTTGTGAAGAAGGATACTGCGGTCTTATAAGGTAACTACGGAAGCGCTCTTTAGTGGAAACAAAGCAAGTATATCCGCAGCCTGGAATATATTTCACAAGCAGCCTTACATTATCTAAATT
>JAEUVW010000129.1 GCA_016786525.1 Chitinophagaceae bacterium | reverse complement strand
TCATGCCTTTCAGCTTCAGACACAGGAAGGCAAACAGCAGGGACAGGGGAATGATGATCGACACCGTCAGCGTGGTGCGCCAGTCGGCCATAAACAGGAAGACGATCACCGTCACGAACAGGATACCCTCGAACATATTGTGCATCACCGTAGTGGTAGTATAGTTCATCAGGTTGTCGCGGTCGTAAAAGGTTTCCATTTTCACATCCTTGGGCAGCACACGGTCATTCAGTTCAGCGATCTTTTCCTTGATGCGGGTCAGCACTTCTTTGGGGTTTTCACCCTTGCGCATCACCACGATGCCTTCTACGACATCGTCATTTTCATTCAGGCCTACTTGTCCGACACGGGGCAGGGCGCTGCTTTTCACATCGGCCAGGTTTTTCACCAGCACCGGGTTGCCGCCGGCATCGTCGACAATGATGTTCTCAATATCTTTTGTAGAACCCACAAGGCCCACACCGCGGACCACGTAGGCCTGGTTGTTCTTTTCTATAATGTCTCCGCCTACGTTCACATTGCTCTGGTTGATCGCATCAAACAGTTGCAGCGGCGTAATGTTGTACTTGGATAAGCGATTGGGGTCTACGCTGACTTCGTAGGTTTTCTCCTGTCCGCCGAAGGCCACGATATCGGCCACACCCGGCACCGCGCGCAGCTGCCGGTCTATGACCCAGTTCTGTATCGTCAGCAGGTCGCGGGTATCGCGGCTTTTGCTTTTCAATATATAGCGGAATACCTCGCCGGTAGGGCCGTACGGGGGCTGTACGTCCGGTGTCACCCCTTCGGGCAGTGATACGTTGCGCAGCTGGTTGTTTACCTGCTGCCGGGCGAAGAAATCGTCTACATCGTCGTCGAAGATGATCTTGATCACCGACAGGCCGAACATGGTGACGCTGCGCACGCTGGTCTTTTTCTGCACCGAGTTCATCGCGATCTCTACGGGCGTGGTCACAAAGCGTTCGATCTCTTCTGCGCTGCGGCCGTTCCACTCACTGACAATGATGATCTGTGTGTTCGTTACATCCGGGAAGGCCTCTATCGGCATATTGCGGAAGGCCACGAAGCCGGAAATGACCAGTATGCCTACCCAGAAGAAGGTGAAAGGCTTGTTTTTCAGCGAAAAGGCAATGATGGTTTTGATTAGCTTATTCATCGGTCCGTTATATTCTTGTGTGTACTCTGATGGAAAATATGTTGACAGGCCCTTGCCGGTCTTTGTTATAGCCGGGGTGGTGCAGGAGCTGGTAAGCGCCTGTTACGAAAAGGTTTGGGGTCAGGGCGGCCTGGTAATAGGTTTCAGCCAGTTGTTCCGTGCCATAGCGCAGGCGGCCATCCCCGAGCATGAAGCCGGTGCCGCCCGCGGCCAGGTAAGCCCGGTGGTCTGCCGATATGCCCGAGATGACGAAGGCCAGCCCGGCATGATCTTCTTCCCGTTTCCAGCGGCTTCCTGATACGGATACCCCGGCACTGGCGCTGTGGTCGATCTCGGTAAAGGCCCAGGTTTCGTGGTGGCCGTCGTTCCAGCTGGCACGGAGCAAGCAGCCGATATCCCGGCCCAGCTCCTGCTCGGCATTCAGGGCAAAGCCATATTTGCTGTTGCCGTAAGCGCGGGTAGCGCTGATGTCGGGATTCACAGGCTGCAGGGCCAGGCTTTGCCTATAGTTGCCCATGTCTGCCGTGTTGTAAAAGGCCAGCAGGCGTAGGGCGCCCTGGCGGCCATCAATGCTGTGGTGATGGGTGTACTCCAGTGTCTGTGCACTGGCATGGCCCAGCTCCCAGTTCATCGTATTGCCGTTGGCCGTTTGGGGCAGCAGGGAAAGGGCATAGCGCCATTCGTGCTGTGGCGTCACATACTCCAGTACTATGGAGGGAGTATAGCCGCGTGTATTGGCCGGGTAGTCCCAGGCGCCGTTGCTCATCAGGCCCCAGCTCAGGAACTGCGTGCGGGGATCGTGGCTGTATTGGTTGTTGTCGAAATAATCGGCGATCGCCACTTTACCTATGGTAAAGGCCAGGTAGCGGCCCGGCACAAACTGCTGCAACTGGTTCAAGTCTCCCGGCCGGAACTCTTTTTCATCCGAAAGGGCGAAGATCTGGGTGTAGTACACCCGGGCCAGGTACACCTTAGGGGCGGGGTCGCCGATACGGAAAGTCTCCCCGTTGGTAGCGTCGGCTATGCCCAGGGCCTGGCTCAGGCCTGAACCGCCTGCAATTTCAGGATTCACAAACAGGCTGGCTCCTTTCCACAACTTTGTACCCAGGTACAGGGTAGAGGTGAGCGAGGTCTGCGTCTCCTGGGCCGTCTTTAAACTGTTGGTCCCTGAGTAGGCCGCCCGGAAAGCGGGCTTGTACTGTGTAATGACCGTAGTCTGCCCATGCAGGGAATACCAGGCCGTGGAATCTGCCTGGGCTGCCGCAGATGCTGTACAAAAGCAACAGGCACCTATGATCGGGAAGAGAGGGGATTTCATCAGGATTTGCTTATGTGCTTAGTCGTTCAGGGCATCGTACACCAGCAATTGGTTGGTGGTCATTACTTTTTCACCGGCCTGCAGACCGGAAGAGATGTAGGTGGTCTTGCCCACCTGGCGGAATACCTCTACCTGGCGGGTTTCGATATTGTGGCGGTCTTTAAAGATCATCACGTAGTTTTTGCTTTTGTCGAAGATGACGGCGTCTGAAGGCACGGCGATCATCTGCTGGTTTTCGGCATACGACATCAGGATGTTGGCCCTCATTTCCGGCTTCAGCAGGTAGTCGGTATTGTTCAGCTTGATGCGCACATTCATGGCTTTGGTTACCGGGTCTATGACGTTGAAGATCTTGTCTACCTTGCCGCTGAAGACCTTGTCGGGGTAGCTCAGGGTCGTTACCGAAGCGTCAATGCCCAGTTTCACCTGGTTGATGTCGCTTTCATTTACATTGGCTATGGCCCATACGTCATCGATCTCGGCTATGTCAAAGATGTTGTCCGTTTTGTCGCTGCGCAGCAGCATGTCATCGTTGATGCTTTTCTGGATCACGAAGCCGCTGATGGGGGAGCGCACCTCGTAGGTGGCGCCGCTGCGGATGTTGTAGATCTTGTAGGTCTCCTGTATGCGGTGGAGCTGCGATTCGGCCTTGTCCAGCTGGCTTTTGGCTTCTACCACATCACGGTCTGCGTTCAGTTTGCCTTCGTACATCTCCTGGGTAACTTTCAGGTTGTTGCGGGCCACGAGCACGTCGTTGCGGGCGTCATCCAGGTCTTTTTCAAAGCCGGCCACCTCGGTACTCTGTATCGTAGCCAGCAGCTGCCCTTTTTTTACATAGTCGCCCAGTTCTACGTACACCTTGGTCACATTACCGCCCACCACGGGGAATACTTCGATCATTTTATTGTTGTCGGCGGTGATCTTGCCATAGAAGCTGAGTTCGTTGCGTACCGGTTCCAGGGCTGCTACTGCCGTTTGGGTGGTCGACAGCATTTTGTCGCTGAGCACAAAGCCTTTCTGTACATCGTCGGGCTTTTGCTTGTTTTTGCAGGATGCGGCCATCAGTGCGGCCAGCAGGAAGAAGGGGATGATCTTTTTCATTGTATGCTGTTTGGTACAGTAAGTGTGCTTATAAAATCTGGTCGTTGACCAGGTAGTTCAGGGTGGTACAGGACAGGGCCAGTTGCTTTTGCATCTCCGTCAGGGAGAGCACGCTCTGGTTGTAGCTTTCCATAAAGTCGGTAAACTCCAGCAGGGAGATGTTGCGTTTGTGGAAGTTTTGCAGGATGCCGTTGTAGACCGTGTTCAGGTTTTCGGTATGGCTGTCCTGCATTTTTTCATATTGTACCAGCTGTTGTTTCCAGTTGTTGTAGGCCGTTACGATCTCTGCTTTCAGCTCCTGCGCTTTATAGTCGGTCTGTATCTTAGATTGGTCCAGCTGGGCTTTGGCCATGCGAATATTGCCTTTGTTCTTGTTCCACAGGGGCAGGGGAATGCCCATGGTCAGGTTTACCTGGTTGTTGAAGGCGCCGCCACGCTGGTCATACGCAGCACCCAGGGAGAGATCCGGTACGGACAGCGATTTCTGCCATTTCAGCATCAGCTCGTTGCTTTCTGCTATCTTTTGGGCATAGAGATAGTCCGGGTTTTTCTGCAGGGCGGTTTGCGTCAGTTCTTCCGGGCTTTGGATCATACGTTTGCTGAACAGTTGCTCAAAGTATGCCGCTTTTGCCTGCGGCTGGATGATGTCTGCTACGCCGGTAATCAGCTGCAGGTTCTTTTGTTCTTCATTGATGCTTTTCTGAATGTCCAGCAGGTCGCTGCGGAAGTTCAGGGACAGGGCCTGCAGGCGTACCACATCTTTCAGGGACACATTGTTTTTGGCTGCCTGTACATTGTAGGCGATCACCAGGGAGTCGATGTTGGACATCTGCAGGTTCAGGCTGTTGACTTTTTGCTGGTCGAAATAGAGGGTATAAAAGCTCTGGTACAGCTGGAAGCGGATGTCGCTGAGCAATTGCTCAAACTGCAGCTCGGCCAGTGCCACGTTGGATTTGGCAAAAGCGATCTCGTTCTTTTTCTTGCCGCCGATGTAGATCAGCTGCTGTATGGCGGCCACCTTCTGGCCCTGTTTTCCCGCATCGAACATTTTGTTTTGTTCGGGGTTCCAGGCATTGATCTCCCCGGACAGGTAGGGCTGTTCCCAGATACGGGCCTGGATCACCGAGGCCTTGCTGGCGCTGATGTTGTACTGTTCTGCCAGGAGCAGCAGGTTGTTTTTCCGGAACAGGTCTTCACACTCCGGCAGTGTGAGTGCCTGGTCTGCAAAGGAGGTGCGACCAAGAAGGCAAAGCAGCAACAGAAGCAGGTATTTCATTTGTATCTGAATAATTTGAATACAAAAGTAAGACTCCTGTCTTAAGAGTAGCTTAATTCCCGGCTTAAAAACGCCTTAATGCTGCGCTAATTAGAAATTGATAACAAATTCATGCCCGCCCGGGTTGGCATGGTAGCGGATCGTAAATCCATGCAGCGAGAGGATGCGGTACACGATACGCAGTCCCAGTCCCAGTCCGGGTTTGCTTCCGGCATTTTGCCCCCGGCTGAAGGGTTCGAACATATTTTGCTGTTCGCTTTCGCTCAGGGCAGTACCGCTGTTGCTGATGGATACGGCCAGGTGACCGTCCTGTTGCAGCAGGCGTACCCGGGCCTGCCGGTCGCCGGAGTACAGGCAGGCATTTTTCAGCAGGTTGCCGAAGGCGATCTCGAGCAAATGCTGGTTGCAGGGCTGGGTCAGCAGGTCTGCCATGCCTTCCGGGGCTTCGATCTCCAGGCCTACTTTGAAGTCGGGGAAAAGGGAACAGACCTTGTCGATGCTGTTGTACAGGGCCTCGTCTACCCGCGAGGTTTCCAGCACAGGGTTGATTGTATTGTCTACCCGCGACAGCAGCAGCAGGGAATCGATCAGTTCGTTCAGCTGCACGATGTTTTGCTCTACCCGGCCTATGGCGGCGCGGATGGGGGCATCAGCTGACAGTTGCAGGTTTTCCAGTTGTACGGACATGCGGGCCAGCGGTGTACGCAGCTCGTGTGAGGCATGGGCGGTAAACTCTTTTTGCTTGCGGTAGGCCTGTTCGATACGGCTCATCATAAAGTTGAATTCCCGGCCGATGAGGTCGATCTCGTGGCGGCTGTCTTCGCGGATCTGCAGGCGGGTATCCAGGTTATGCTCGTTGATGCTGTTGATGTTGCGGTGAAAATAGTCCAGGGGGGCAATCTGCCGTTTCACCACGTAAAAGGTCAGCAGCCAGGCGGCTATCGTAAACACTACATAGGTGACGAGCAGCAGTACCATCAGGAAGTCCAGCTTGCTCTTGCCATAGTTGTCGTTGGCGGAGATCAGCGCAAAGAAATCATTGTCGCGGCTGTCGTAAAATACGCCGTAGATCTCGTTTTCGCCGTCTTTTTTGAAAAAGGTCTTGTGTTTTTTCAGGTACTCCAGGTCAGACTTTGTCCAGCGGATGCGGGTATCGTCCAGGCTGCTGTAGATCAGCTCGTATTCGCTGTTGAACACCAGGGTCTTCTCGTCGTACAGCTTATTGATCGAATTCTGGTCGATGATCTTCAACATCTGGTTGTCTACCTCCCGCACTTCGATCAGCAGTTTGATGGTGGTCAGGGCTTTCTCTTCCAGGCGCTGGCGGAATTCGTCTTTTCGGAAGTCGGAGAAAAAGATAATGATGATGCTGGAAGCCACCCCGAACAGCAGGGTGAACAGCAGGCTGATGAATAAAGAGATCCGGAGCTTTAAGGTCATGCTTCTTCTTTGAGGTAATAGCCGTAGCCCACTTTGGTATGGATCAGTTTGCGTTCCGCCTGCTTATCGATCTTCTGGCGCAGGAAGCTGATATAGACTTCTATGGTATTCTGCGTGGTTTCGATATGGTAGTCCCAGAGCTGCTCTGCAATGCTGTTTTTGGGCACCACACGGCCATTGGCTTTGGCCAGTATCAGGAGCAGGTTATATTCCTTTGGGGTCAGGCTGATCTGCTCGGTGCCGCGCCGCACTTCCTTTTCGCTGGCATTGATCTCCAGGTCGGCCACGCGAATGATTTCCTGCTGTGCCTGGGGTGTGGTCTTGCGGCGGCACAGGGAGTTGATGCGCACGTACAATTCTTCCAGGTGAAAAGGCTTGACCAGGTAGTCGTCGGCCCCCCGGTTAAAGGCCTCTACTTTATCGTCGATCTCCCCGTAGGCGGTGAGCATCAGGATGGGGGTGTTTTTATCCTTTTCCCGTATCCTGTGGCACACGTCCAGTCCATTGATGCGGGGTACATTGATGTCCAGCAGGTAAATGTCGTAGGTCTCCCGCAGTTGCTGCCGGAAGAAAAGATCGCCATCAAATACGGTGTCGCAGGCCATGCCTTTGGCCTGCAGGAAACTGCTCACTTCTCCGGAGAGCACAGGATCGTCTTCAAGCAGCAGGGCTTTCATCGTCGTCATGATTTTGTCCTCAAAGATACTGTGCCGTATGGCTTTCTTTTATTTTTTTCAGGCCTTCCGGTGTGCCGGAATACAACAAATTACCACCGCCCGCGCCGCCTTCCGGCCCCAGGTCTATGACCCAGTCCGCGCTTTTGATGACGTCGGTATTGTGCTCGATAATGATGATGGAGTGCCCCTTGTCGATGAGGGCATTGAAGGATTGCAGCAGCTTGGAGATATCGTGTGCATGCAGGCCCGTAGTGGGTTCGTCGAAGATAAACAGCATCTTGTCTTTGCTGCCGCCTTTGCCCAGGAAGGAGGCC
>JAEUVW010000128.1 GCA_016786525.1 Chitinophagaceae bacterium | reverse complement strand
CATGGCCATGCTGTTTTCCTACCGCATTGCACAGGTAAAGCCCATTACCTTTTCCATATCACTGAACGACTATGGATTCGAGTTGCTGAGCGACCAGGAGGTCCCCATTGAGGAGGCCCTGCGCCGGGGGCTGTTTGCTACGGAAGACCTGGGCAACGATATCATGCACAGCGTAAACATCACGGAGATGGCGCGCCGCAGGTTTCGCGACATTGCCCATATTGCCGGCCTGGTATTTACGGGTTTCCCCGGTGAACGCATCAAAACCAGGCATATCCAGGCCTCGTCCCAGCTATTCTTTTCCGTGTTTACCGAACACGAGAAGAATAACCTGCTGCTGCAGGAGGCCTACGATGAGGTAATGACCTTCCAGATGGAGGAAGTGCGCATGAGGGGGGCACTGGAACGCATGCAGCAACAAAAGGTGGTGCTGAAGGATATGAACCAATTCAGCCCTTTCAGCTTCCCGATACTGACAGAGCGCTTTAAAGAAAAGTTCAGCAATGAAAAACTGGAAGACCGGATCAATAAGATGATCAGCAAACTGGAAGAATAGCCCGAAAGAATGATTATAGAACTGAACACACGCCGACTGGAGCTGCTGAGCGAAAAGGCTGTTTATGATTCCACGCAGCAGTTGCTCATTATTGCAGATGTGCACCTGGGGAAGGCGGCCCATTTCCGTAAAGAAGGCATTGCCCTGCCGGCCGGGGTGCAGGGAAAAGACTATGAGCGCCTGGCCCGGCTTTTTGAAGCAAAGCAGGCCCGTAAGGTGTATTTCCTCGGCGACCTGTTTCACAGCAGTATAAACAGCGACTGGCATGCCTTTTGTGCGCTGGTCAGGGATTTTCCGTCTGTCTCTTTTACACTGGTGCGGGGCAATCATGACCTTATTGATGAATCCCTGCTTGCAGCACTGTGCATCCGGGTGGAAAGCACCATAGCAGACGAGCAGTTTGTTTTTTCCCATCACCCGCTGTCTGCGGTACCCTTGGGCAAGATCAACTTCTGCGGGCACGTACATCCCGGCATACAACTATCCGGCGGCAGCCGTCAGAGCCTTACCCTGCCTTGTTTTTACCGTTTGAAACAAACCTTCATCCTGCCCGCTTTCGGGTCATTGACAGGACTGTACAGGGTGCAGCGCAGCAAAGGCGATGAGGTATACGGCATATTGCCGGGAGGGGTGCGCCGGTTACCCTGATATTTTTATGCTTCATATACCAGGCGGCACACTCCGTACGTTTACCGTAAGATGAGATCCTATACCCTCCCCTTTATACTGCTGTGCATCAGCGGCTCCTGCCAGCCGGTCAATAAAGACCCTGGCCGGCATGAGCCAGCAGCAGGCGACACCTTACTGTCCCATGCCACAGCCGGGCCCGACATTACGCAGCTGCGCAGCGGGCTGTTCCATTACTTTGCGCGGCATCGTTCCGAAAGCCAATTTGACACCCTGGATGATACCTACCAGCTCTATGGTGGTCCGGTCAATTACCCGCCTTACCTGGTCTCGGGCGGAAATCTATTCAACAAAGACCAGGTACACGCCCTGCTTTATTACAACGATGAGCAGGGAGCCGGCCTTTTTGTCTACCTGAAAAAGGACAGGCAATGGCAACAGATCTTTGCAGATACTTCTGAAAGGGTAAGCGCCGGCAATTCGCTGCCGGAGCTGAAAGACTGGAACCGCGACGGGATAATGGATCTTTGCCTGTACCATGCACCGGCAACGAGTATGAGTGTGATCGGACGGTATGCCCTATGGCTGATGCAGCCGGACGGAAAACAATTGCGCTACATCAAAGGATTTTCAGAAATCGAAAACCCGGAAGTTGATTCCATGAGCAGCAGCATCAGGGGCTCGTATTACTACCACGGGGAGCGCAACAGCCTGTACCGTTTCAACAAGGACAGTGTGATCAAAACGAAGGAAACCTGGGACAGGGAGGAGGCCAACTGAGTTAAACGGCCTGCCCCAATGCGGGGGACAATGGTTTTACTTTGTACGGATACTTTGCCGCATAAGAATCTATGAGGGTCATTACATACTGGCTGTTCGGAAAGCGGGTCAGGGAAGCCCTGATCTCTTCCGGTTCCTGCAGCCCGGTATCGCGGTCAATATACCCCATGCCGTAAAACATGCCTTTCTCTACCCAGATGCAGCTCCACTCTTCGTCGTGGCGCCCTTTGTCCATAATCACAAAACTAGGCAGGTTTTCCTTGAAGGCAGCCAGGGCTTTTTCAACCAGGATGTTGTAGGCGGCAGGATCTCCATGCAGTTCTGCGCGCGTTTTGGCCTTATCGGCTTCGCATTCCCGGCAATAATCCTCACAGGCACCGATAGCGCAGAGTTCGGGGCACAGCCCGTATTCGCGGCACAGGAAGTGCAGGGTACTCACGGCATCCGTATTGTTCTGAAATTCATGCAGGGCCACATGGCTCTTGCTGTACTTGCCAATGGCCAGGCGCAGGTAGTCATTGCGGTCTTCGTACAGGAACAGGCCAAACTTAGGATCGTAACGTTTCAGTGCCCGGTTGTATTTCGGCCATATCGCCCTGATCTCCGAAGCTTCTTTGAGCAGGGCCATCAGCTCCGTACCCCATATTTCGTAGCTGATATTATAGATATCGTGCAGGAAATTCAGGCGCTGGGGATTGGGATTATGCCCTGTGAAATGAGACGAGACCCGTTTTTTAATATTATTGGCTTTGCCTACATAGATCACCTTCCCCTTCCTGTCGTGAAAATAATAGACGCCGGGGCATTGCGGTAACAGGTCAAAATCCTTTTTCGGCACATTAGGCGGTAATGCCTGTTCTTTAGAGGTCTTTTTCAGCATGCCCCGGATATGGCCTTCGGTATCCCAGGCCAGCAAGTTTGAGAAAAGGATGGCTGTAGCATCAGCGTCTCCCCTGGCCCGGTGGCGGTTTTCAATCTGTATACCCAGGGTATGGCAGAGTTTGCCCAGACTGTAAGAAGGTAATCCCGGCCTGATCTTACGGCTCAGGCGCACGGTACAGAGCTTGGTCGCATTCAGGTCGTAGCCATGCAGGGACAGGTGGTGCTTCAGGAAAGAATAATCGAAATTGACATTATGCGCTACGAAGATGCATCCGGCCAGCAGCTCATATATCGTATGGGCTACCTGCGCAAAGGTGGGTGCCGTGCGGATCATTTCGTCATCAATACCGGTAAGTGCCTGTATATAATACGGGATAGGCCGCAAGGGGTCTATCAATGTTTCGAAACTATCTGTGACGGATTGGCCGTCGTGTATCAGTATGGCTACCTCGGTAATGGCCCCGCCGGCAGCGTGCCCTCCTGTTGTCTCTATATCTACGATTGCAAACTTCACGCCCGGGTTGGTATTATGGATATCAAA
>JAEUVW010000084.1 GCA_016786525.1 Chitinophagaceae bacterium | reverse complement strand
GTATGTGTTCCGCAACACCAATGAAAAAAAGATCCGTTTTGTGGTCAAAGCAAACAAAGCCAATACCAAAGGCAGGCTGAAACTTCAGACATCGGAGGGTTGGACCGTCGTGCTGGACAATGCTGCTTTTGACCTGGCCGCTAAAAATGATGAAGCCATCATCGACGCGTATGTGTCGCCCTCAGAGAACGCTGCAAACGGAACCATCACCGCTGCCGTACAAATCGACGGCACTGATTATGGGAAAAGTATCCGCCGGATCGACTACGATCATATCCCCCAGCAATTTACCCTGGCTGATGCCAGCACCAAACTGGTGAAAGCTGATGTGCGGAAATCCGGCAACAATATCGGCTATATACCGGGTGCCGGCGATGAGGTACCGGCCTGCCTGCAGCAGATCGGCTACAAAGTCACGATGCTCACCGATGATGTACTGGGCAGTACAGACCTCAGCCGTTTCGACGCGATCATCACCGGTGTGCGGGCCTACAACACCAACGACAAACTGCAATTGCAGTACAAAAAACTGATGCACTATGTACAGGCCGGCGGCAACCTCATCGTTCAGTACAATACCAATAACAGGATCAGCACTATACCGCAAAACATCGGCCCTTATCCTTTCGTGATCACCCGCGACCGTGTGACCGACGAACATGCGGCCATGGACCTGCTGCAGCCGCAACATTCCGTGTTCAATTTCCCCAATAAGATCAGCGAGGCCGATTTTGACGGATGGGTACAGGAGAGAGGCATTTACTTCGCTACAGACTCCCTGAACAAATACGACAAAGTGCTGTCTATGAAAGACCCGGGCGAAAAACCCAACAACGGCAGCCTGCTCATTGCACCTTATGGCAAGGGGAACTTTGTGTATACGGGCCTTGCGTTCTTCCGCCAGTTGCCTGCGGGTGTTCCGGGCGCCTACCGCCTGTTTGCCAACCTGATCAGTTTACCGCCACATACCGAAAAGAAATAAACATGATTCCGGAAGAAAAACCACCCTTCCTGGGTAAATGGCGTAATGTGTACCTGATGCTGATCGGCGTCCTGGTACTGACTATTTTCTTCCTTGACTTTGTCACCCGCTATTTTCAATGAGTGTAACCGACTGGTGCGTCCTGCTGATCACATTGCTGTCTATCGTCGTCTACGGCGTATGGAAAAGCCGTGGCACAAAAAATATAGAAGGCTACCTGCTGGCAGACCGCCAGCTCCCCTGGTACCAGGTGGGCTTGTCGGTAATGGCCACGCAAGCCAGTGCCATCACTTTCCTGTCCGCACCGGGGCAAGCCTATGGCGACGGCATGCGCTTTGTACAGTTTTACTTTGGCCTGCCCCTGGCCATGATCGTGATCTGTATCGCCTTCATACCGGTATTCAGCCGCATGAACGTGTACACGGCATACGAATACCTGGAGCAGCGCTTTGACAATAAGACCCGCAGCCTTACGGCCTTCCTGTTCCTGCTGCAAAGGGGCTTATCTACGGGCATCACCATCTATGCCCCGGCTATTATCTTATCGACCATACTGGGTGTAGGCATTACCTACACCACTCTGCTGATGGGCGGACTGGTGATCTTATACACGGTATATGGCGGCACAAAGGCCGTTTCGTACACGCAGATGTTCCAGATGGCAGTGATCTTCAGCGGCTTGTTTTTTGCCGGGTATATGGTGGTGCACCTGCTGCCGGAAGAGGTCGGCTTTACCGATGCCCTTCACATTGCGGGCAAGATGGGTAAAATGAATGCACTGGACACTACTTTCGACTGGAACAACCGTTACAATATCTGGTCCGGGCTGATCGGCGGCCTGTTCCTGCAGCTCTCTTATTTCGGCACCGACCAGTCGCAGGTAGGCCGCTACCTGACCGGCAAATCCGTTGCCGAAAGCCGCATCGGCCTCATCATGAATGGCCTGCTGAAAATACCGATGCAGTTCCTGATCCTGCTGATCGGCATTCTTGTTTTTGCCTTTTACCAGTTTCATACACCGCCGGTTTATTTCAACAAGGTAGAAGTGGCCAGTATTCAGAACAGCACATACCGGAATGAATACAATGCCCTGCAGGAGCAGTATGATGTGCTGCAGCAAGGGAAAAGAAAACAGGTTGATGCTTACATCGCAGCCCTGCACCAGCAAGACAAGGCACAACAGCAATGGTTAGGAGTGCAGCTCAAACAGGCAGATGCACAAAGCGAAGCCATCCGTACGTCTGCCGCTGAACTGATCAAAAAAAATACGGCCAATAAAGATGCCAATGACCGCGATTATGTATTCCTGTCCTTTGTGATGGACCATTTACCGGTAGGCCTTGTCGGCCTGCTGATCGCCATTATCTTCCTGGCAGCTATGGGTTCTACCGCCAGCGGCCTGAATTCACTGGCTTCTACGACCATTGTCGATTTCTACAAGCGCTTTCACAAAAAGCTGGAAAACGAAGCCCATTACCTGTCGGCTTCGCGCTGGGCCACTATTCTCTGGGGCTTATTTTGCGTGGTGGTTGCCTTTTTTGCCAGCAGGGTGGGCAACCTTATTGAAGCCGTCAACATCCTGGGCTCTCTTTTTTACGGCACAATACTCGGTATTTTCCTGGTAGCCTTCTGGATGAAAAAGGTAAAAGGCACCGCTGTTTTCTATGCGGCCCTGCTTACAGAAGTAATTGTCATCGTTATTTCCTTGCAGGAGCACCCCATCGCCTTTCTCTGGCTGAATGTGATCGGCTGCCTGCTGCTGATGCTGCTGGCGGCGTGTTTCCAGTTCTGCTTCGTCCGGTCCGCAAAAAAACCATGAGGCAAAACCTATAAGGTTTTGAAAACCTTATAGGTTGGCTGCTTTACTGCATCATTGTTTGGCAAACTGGCCGTAAAAACCCTGGCCTATTGGCTCTATATTGATTTCGGCGAATGTTCCATCACCGTTTGCCGATACGTTATAAGTGATGCTGTCCCGGCAATTGTCTTTGAACAGGTAGTTGTCTGCTCCCCTGAGTACCGGGTTTTTGAGTGTGATACAGTCAAATCCCTCTACTTTTATATACAGAGTCTTATCGCTGAACACAGCCGTCGCTTTTGTACCATTACTGAACAGGGAGCCGCTTTCGGCAAACTGG
>JAEUVW010000070.1 GCA_016786525.1 Chitinophagaceae bacterium | reverse complement strand
TAGGCTGGTTTCCTTTAAAAACCCAGTCCATACGATTAAACCACCCAACAAGTGATATGACACCAGATAAAAAGCTCGCCGTACTCATTGATGCGGACAATGTATCCTATTCGCATGTGCAGGAAATGATGGAAGAAATTTCCAAAAACGGAACACCTACCATTAAAAGGATCTATGCAGACTGGACAAAGCCTACTGTGTCCGGCTGGAAGAAAGTGCTGTTGGATAATGCCATCATACCCATCCAGCAGTTCAGCTACACCAGCGGAAAAAATGCTACAGACAGTGCCTTGATCATCGATGCCATGGATATCCTGTATGCGGAAAAGGTGGATGGTTTTTGTATCGTGTCCAGCGACAGCGACTTTACCCGGCTGGCGATGAGGCTGCGTGAGGCCGGGATGACTGTCATCGGCTTCGGGGAAAAGAAAACACCGCAAGCTTTTATCTCAGCCTGCGACAAGTTCATCTACCTGGAAATCCTGAAAGTAACGGATACCAAAGCAGAGCCGGCAGCGGCACAGGTGAAAGCCTTAAATATTGATAAGAAGACGATAAAGCTGATTACGGAAAGTGTGAATGATCTGGCCGATGAGGCTGGTTGGGCGTTCCTGGGCAGCCTCGGCAATTTCATCCTGAAAAAGAAACCGGATTTTGATCCGAGAAGTTATGGGTTTTCCAAGTTACTCCAGTTGATCAAAGCGATGAACAAATTTGAAATCAATGAAATTGAAACCGGGAAGAATAATATCAGGCATGTGTATTTAAAACAAAAGTAATACCGGGCCTTTGAAACGGTAAACAGGAACAGGAAAACAGTATGAGCAAAAGATCTGGTACACGAACAGAGCGGGTGCCTAAAAAATGTTGTAAAATGAAAGTATAAGGTCAATTTTCCCCTGGTTGTACACTGGAATTTCTTCTTCATCCTGCGTAAAATCGTTTTTTCATTATCTAATGTTTAATATTGCCCTCCTTATTCTTTGAAGCTAACCCTTTCATCAATGACCAAACTACCCGTTGCGCTCCTGCTGTTTTGCAGCTTCTTCCTGTGCAGCCCTGTTTTCGCCCAACAGCAACAACTGGCTTTTTCAAACAGGGAAAGTCCGATCATTATTTATGACCAGTATATAGAACCAAACGGTGATGTAGTATCGGTAGCCAGCATATTGCAGGACCCTCCTTTTCCCTCCCCGCACCTGCTTGTTTTTAAGGCAGACCCTGCCGGCACCGTCATTTGGTCCTATTATACCGGATACACGAATCACCGGGCAGTGCGCATCCGTAAGGCAGCTAATGGCGATTACCTGGTTCTATCGCAATCCGGAAGCATGCAACTGCTGCGCCTCAAACCGGATGGCACCCAGCGCTGGGCACACCTTGCGGGCTTTTCAACCGCCGCCAATTACACCGTAGGCGGCGTAACTGAACTTCCCAACGGGAATATTGCGGTCTGCGGCTATAACGACTTTGATTATGACGGCTGGGCTCAGTTCCAGGGGCACATCATTATTCAGGACTCAGCAGGCGCCTTTGTACATTGCAGAGATTATGGCCATACGAAATCATGGATAGATGATCAATACTACTTTCTTGATATTATTTGCCTGGGCAACAAACTGTATGCTGTGGGCATATTTGAAGACAAATATTACTATACCCAGGCTTTGCTGATGGTGATGGATCTGAACGGCAATATGCTGGACACACGTGTGCTTCCGGATCGCTTCATTTCGGGTACCGATACCTTGCTCGACCACAGTTTTCTCGACCTTTCTGTCGTTAACGGGCAATTATGGATACATGGCAAAGCCAATGCCCCGAGGCAATCCCAGATCGTAGGGCATGTGGATACCACCACAATGAACTTCTCCGGCTACACTGTGTCATCAAAATCCTATAAAGGCTTTTTCAATCCCCGCTGCTTTATAAAGGACACCAACGAATTTTACTCCGTAGCGACACCAACGCCTGCCTACAGCGATAAAAAGGTCTTTATCTCCAAAATAAAAAATGGCGTACCGGAGTATTGCAAAAAAGTACAGCAGGATTCTTTACTGATCGTCCATTGTATCAGTAACAGGGGAGATACGGTATACACAGCAGGGCAGATCAATACCAGCAAAAAGGACGGGTATGCGGCTTACCTGGCATTGAACGATACTGCCACGGGCTGCGGCATCACTGACACCACCCTATCTGTGCATACGTTTTCCGTTGCCCTGCAGACACCGTTGTATGCCCCCCTTTCTCAAACACAATGGCCTACTTCATACTATATCCCTTCATGGGAAGAGGTCTGCATCCAGGCACAATACCTATGCGGAGACAAGGTCTGCCCCCCTTCATTGCATGCTGATATAGATGTACTAAGCCCTGGCCCGATCTGCCCCGGGGACACCGTACAGCTGTTTGCGGGAGGCTGTTTTCCGAAAACATGGTACCGGGACGGGATCCCGCTCCCTGAAGACAGTAACCTGCTGAAAGTTACTATAGCCGGCAAGTACCAGCTTGTGGTGAGCAATAATGCCTGCGCCGATACCTCGCGCAGCATCACTGTTCGGTATAACCCCAGACCTGTTATCTACCGTGTGGGGGACAGCCTGTACAGCAGCACTGCCGTAGCGTACGTATGGCTGGACAGTACGCGTAAGCCGATCCGCGGTGCAGAAAAGCCTTACTTTATTCCTAAAAAAACCGGCACCTATTACGTTACAGCTATGGACAGTTCCGGCTGTATACAAACCTCTGATTCCTTCTTTTTCTCTGCTCCCAGTGGCATACACAAGATAGGCGAAGCACCGGATCAGCATTTCCAGGTATTCCCGAATCCCATTGCAGATAGGATGTCCGTAAGCAACCATACCGGGCAGGCAGCCCTGATGGTCATCAGAAACCTCAACGGGCAGGTGGTGTATAGCGCATCCCTTAGTCCGGGCGAACATGTTTACTCATCGGATATACTCCAGCTCAGACCGGGTTTCTATTGGATCCAGTTTATTCAGTCCGAATCCTGCACCAGCAAAAAAATAATTGT
>JAEUVW010000059.1 GCA_016786525.1 Chitinophagaceae bacterium | reverse complement strand
AGAAATCACCGGTACGCCACAAGCCATGGCTTCCAGTGCAGCCAACCCGAAGCTCTCGTATTCCGAAGGCAGGATAAACAAATCTGTGATGCTCAGTATTTCATCGACCTGCTCCTGTTTGCCCAGGAAGCGGATGTCGTGGCAGACCCCGAGATGCCTGCACAGCTCTTCGGCATTGGGGCGTTCCGGCCCGTCGCCGATCATCAGTAGTTTGGAGGGGATGACCATGCTTACTTTTTCGAATACACGGATCACGTCTTCTACACGTTTTACTTTCCTGAAGTTCGACACGTGGGCGAGGATGCGCTCTCCGCCCGGGGCCAGCATCTTTTTGAAATGTTCCTTGTCCGAGTGCTGGAAGCGCTGGGTATCTACAAAGTTGGTAATGACATGGATGTCTTTGTCAATGTCAAAATGTTTGTAGGTTTCCTGCTTCAGGTTTTCAGACACCGCGGTGATGGCCGAAGACTCGTTCATGGAAAAGGTCACCACGGGCATATATTTCGGATCACGGCCTACAAGTGTAATATCTGTACCGTGCAAAGTAGTAATGAAGGGTATATCTTTTCCCTGCTTTTTCAGGATCTGCATCGCGAAGTAGGCCGCAGAGGCATGCGGTATCGCATAGTGCACATGCAGGATGTCCAGGTTGTTGTTGGTGATTACATCTACCATGGTGCCGGTAAGCACAGTCTCGTAGGGCGCAAAGTCAAACAAAGGGTAGGCGGGTACGCTGACTTCGTGGTAATAGACATTGGGATGAAAATGCAGGCGTACCGGTTGCTGGTAAGTGATAAAATGAACCTCATGTCCTTTTTCAGAAAGCGCCATGCCCAACTCTGTTGCCAGTACTCCACTTCCCCCGAATGTCGGGTAACAAACGATACCGATTTTCATCCGTGTATATTTTTTTTGTTTGCCGCTTTCAGCGGCGATTATTTTTGTCGGATGCCCGCCTGCCGGCAGGCAAGGAACTTCGCTGCGATACTCTCCTGGGAGAGAGCAGATTGCGCCAGCTCCGTTTCATACGCGCAAAAGTAGGAGCAGAAATTCTTTTTTATCGTTTTATTTAAATATTCTGCAATAGCTTTGTTCTATTATTATTTTTTTGTGAAGCGTTTTCTCGTCAGCATAGTAGTATTCGTGTATTTTTTTGCCGCCAGCGGTCTGCTGTTGCGGCAGCACTATTGCATGGGCGACCTGATCGAAACACAGATTGATTTCGGCCAGTATGCTGCCAGCGAACCCTGTGCCGATTGTGGTATGGATCAGGGAGAAGACAGTTGTTGCGAGAGTAAGACCAAGCTGATCAAAAAAGTACAGGACCAGAAAATTACAGAAGTACAGGCCTTAAGCTTTACCGGTTTTGTGGCCGATGTGCTCCCGGTATTTTCTATTCCCCGGGCCTTTCAGTCTGCTTTACAGGAATCGGTATTGGTTACCGATCTGCAAAAGCCGCCCCCGGATCCGCTTCCTGTTTTCCTGAAGAACCGTAATCTCAGAATCTGATTTTTTTTGTTCCTGACGCAGTAGCTGCGCCAGTGACCGGCATATGCGGCCGGTCGTTGACCGATCTATTTCAAAACAAAAAAAATATTCAATAATGAGAACTATCATTTTTGTCATCGTAATGATGACCGGTATCGTTACCTCTTCTTTCGCGCAGGTTAAATCTGCCTTACTCACCGCCAGCGGTCTTACCTGCAGTATGTGCAGCAAATCCATTTTCAAGTCGCTGGAAAAAGTTTCCTTCGTGGAGTCTATTGATGTAGACCTGAACACATCAGTATTTAAGATCAAATTCAAAGACGGGGCCAACGTCGATCCGGACGTGTTGAAAGATGCGGTGATCGGCGCCGGTTTTGCCGTCGCTACCCTGCAACTGGTTGCCGACTTCCCGGAGACACAGCTGAGCAAAGATGCCCACCTGCAGCTGGCAGGCGCCACCTATCATATTGTCAATGCCGGGGACCAGCGTATCCAAGGAGAGCGCACCGTTACCATAGTCGATAAGAACTTTGTGACCGCTTCAGAGTACAAAAAGTACAAAAAGCAGGAGCAAATGAAATGCTATGAGACAGGCAAGGCGGGAAGTTCCTGTGGCGCCCATATCGCGGCCGGAACGCGTATCTATCATCTTTCCCTTTAATCTTTTTTGATATGATGCAACTCAGAAAAGTAATAGGGGTGGTATGCCTTTTCCTGTCTGCAGGCCAGGCCGCAGGACAGGAACTCTTTACCTATACGGAACCGGCCAGCAATATGCCGGCCAAAAGCCTGGGCATCAGGCTGACCAATAACCTGCTGGACGAAAAGCATATGAACAAAACGACCTACCAGTTCCTGCCCGAGCTGATGTGGGGCGTAAACAAAAACCTGATGATCCATGCCGAAGCGATCATGAGCAATAGTGCAGGGCCTATGAGCGTGGTGGGCGCCGGCACTTATGTCAAATACCGCTTTCTGAGCAAGGATGATGTACATCACCACTTCCGCATGGCAGCATTCGGCCGGGCCTCGTACAACCAGGCGCATGTGCACTACCAGGAGCTGGAAACAAACGGCATGAATACCGGGGGCGAGATCGGGCTGATCGCAACACAATTGCTGCACAAGCAGGCTATATCGGCTTCGCTCAGCTATGAGCAGATCACTGACAATGGTAAAGGCAACGCCATTCATCCCGGCAATGCAACAAGAGGGATCAATTACACCTTATCTACCGGGCGCCTGATCTTTCCTAAAAAGTATACTTCGTACCAGCAGACGAATTTTAATGTCATGCTGGAGGTACTGGGCCAATACCTGCCGCAGACGCAGCAGCACTATGTGGATATTGCGCCTTCCCTGCAGTTTATCATCCGCAGCCAGACACGCATTGATGTCGGCTTCCGGCAACAGATGCAGGGCAACCTGGACCGTATGGCAACGACGAGTTTCCTGTTCCGGGTAGAGCACTTATTGTTCAATGTTTTGTAAAAATGGATGGCGGCCGTAGGGCCGCCATCTTTATCTAATCCGTAAAAGTGCTTACTTCAAGATTGCGCATACACATCTTTTTGTCGCTTTCCACATTATAGAGCGAAACTTTTATGGACCCGGCAGGAGATTCCGGGACCTTCACATCCATGTATAGGCGTTTGGTTTCCCCTTCTTCTATAAAGCGCCCAACACGGATAAAGCGCACCTTCTGTTCTTCATTTTCCCTGGTAAATTTGACCACCAGTTGCGGAAGCTGCCAGACACTCCATTCTTTCTGAAAACATTGGAAATCGGCTGCCACCCTGATCCATGTCCCGGAAGCCAGGCTGGCCGGTAGGACAACAGCTTCGGCCGAGTGCCTTTCTTTTGTGACACAAAAATGACTCGTGTCCTGGTAAATGATCCGTACGGACTGCGGCGTACCTTCAAACAGCTCTTCTGTGTCTTTCAGCTTATCATATTCTTTCGGTACAGACCACCTTCCCGCTATCTTCCAGTAATAGGCCCTCGTGGTGCACCAGGCATCCAGCAGGCCACCGCCATGCGCCTGGTAGGTAAACCAGATATTCGCGTACAGGAACAGCAGTACGAAAGGCGTGAGCAGGAGGGATGACCATGTTTTGCGCAGGGCCAGTGCAATCAATGTGGCGATAGGAAAGACCAGCACCGGGTAGCTCTGGATCATCGCCCGCCCGCTGAAGCCACCGTAGTCCCATATATTCCAGGCAGAAACAATATAGTAGTTCAGGGTAAAGAAAAGCAGGACGGCCAGTTTATTGCGGCCATGCTTCCAGTAAAAGAAGAAGCCGGCAAAAGCCAGCAGCATCATCGGTGCATAGCGGAGCCAGCCGGCGCGGTACGACCAGCTGTAGACGAAGGCGTGGGGCCTGATCCAGTTAAAACCCTGTTCCTGGTAACTGTACACGATCCACTCGCCGGAGACATATTTCCAATACACCATTTGCAGGGCAATGAACGGTACCGCACAGCAGGCCGCTATCAGTACAGTCTTCCATCGCCCGGCCAGGAAAATGCAGCGCTGCTTCAGGCTGCTTACGGATTCCAGCCCCCACAGTGCAGGGATCAATACCGCTATGATTTCCGTGGGGCGGATCAGTATGGCCAGGCCGGTCAGGAAACCGACCCGGTAAAGGTAGCGGGCTTTTCCCCTTGTATAAAAATGCTGCGTGTTGAGGATGATGAATACATACAGGGTAAACAGCCAGCTATGGGACATGCCCACATCAATGGCGGCATAGTTGAAGTAATTGGTGCCGAGCACCAGCAGGAAGAGTACGATCGCCGTCACCGTATCGTCGTAGTACAGCAGCAGTAGTTTGCGCAAATAAAACAGGCCCAGGAAAGAAAAAAGCAATCCCCACAGTTGCAGCGATAATTTATACGGCAGGGAAAAACCATCGGCATCATATCCCAGTGCTTTTGCCGACACATGGCCTGCAAAAAATGCAGGTGCATACAGCACTGCCATGCCGGAACTGTATTTGAGCACATAATTCCCGCTCTTTTCATGTACAAACCCGTGGATAAAACCGTCGGCGGGCGAAGCCTTGTATTTGTTCAGTATGCTGTCTTTGAAGCCCTGTTTTTTCAGGTCTTTGTACACAAACAGGGAAGGCAGGTACCAGTAGTATCCCTCCACATCCCAGGCTATTGTGGATTCCGAACCCGGCTTTTCCCACCTGGGGTAAAAAACAAGGTTCCCCCAGGCCATAGCGGCAAAACAAAGCCATAGTACGATCTTGGAATAAAAAGCATTTTGCTGCGCTCCGGCTGTCGGTTGCATAGTTTTCGGTAAGGTTTAGGTCAGTGTCTGGTAGAGCTGCATGAGCTGCGCGGTCAGGGTCCCGGGGGAGAATGTCTGCTGTGCGTAAGCATAGCCTTTTGCGCATCTTTCCGGCAGGGAAGGGTCTTGCTGTATGATACGGAGCATAGCTTCCGCCAGGGTAGCAGCATCCGCCGGGTCGATGTAAAAGGAGTCCGGTCCGCCGGCTTCTTTCAGCGAAGAAGTGGCTGCAGTGATCACCGGGGTTTTGGAGAGCAGGGCTTCTGCTACGGGCAAGCCAAACCCTTCATAGAAGGAAGGGTAGATCAGCGCCGCCGCACTTTGGTACAGGGATTGCAGCTGCAGGTTGTCCTGTACCTCCAGCCAGATAAAATACTGCTCCAGTCCCAGGCTTGCGATCAGCTGCTTACAGGCTTTCTTATACGCCCCGCCTCTGCCCACGATGACCAGGGGGAGCCTTTCCCTTTGGGGTAACTGATGCATGGCTGCTACGATCAGTTTCAGGTTCTTCCGCTCTTCCACGCTGCCGACGTAAAGGAAAAACCGGGACGGAAGGTTCAGCAGCCGGAGCACTTCCTCGTTTTCGTCCGCAGGGCGCAGCCGGTAGAAAAGAGGATTGCAGGTCTGGTAGACGACTTCGATCTTTGCGGGGTCAGTGCCGTAGAGCCGGATGATATCCTGCTTTGTGTTTTCGCTGATGGCAACAATCCGGTCTGCATGCTGGCAGGCATAGCGGAACTTGCGGTCGTAGATCAGGCGCTCTGAAAGCGTATACGTTCCGGGATATAGTTTAAAGATCAGGTCGTGGATGGTCACTACGCTTTTGATGCCCTCCCGGTGCAGGTTGTGGGGGAGTTCGTTGCTCAGGCCATGATAGAGCTCAATGCCGGTCAGGGCCAGGTCTTTAACGATCGAAAAACTGCGCCAGTAAGACTTTAAGCGTGTCTTGCTCTGGTGAATATGAAAATGCCCGGAGTGCAGGAAAGTGGCTGCATAGTCCGAATGCCTGGCCTCGGGGCTGAACAGATGGTACTCCTGCTCCGGGAAAAAATGCTGCAGGTTGCTGACCAGGCTCCTGCTGTAGTTGCCGAGCCCGGTAGCATTATTAAAAATCCTTTTGGCATCAAAACCTATTTTCATTCCGGCAGTTCTTTAATGATAGAGCAGTACTTTTCCATGCGAAAGTAATGATCGGGCGTGAAAATGTCTTTGGAGACCCAAAAGAAGTGATGAAGGATTATCTTTGAGTGTATGAGGCACATATTGTGTTGTTTATTGTTTAGCCTGAGTTGCAGCGGCCTGCGGGCGCAGCAGAAGCAATATCCCGTTGCGGCAGTTGCTTTTTACAATCTGGAAAACTTTTTTAATCCGGAGGATAACCCGGAGACAAACGACGAGGACTTTACCCCGGACGGCTCACACCGGTATACGGAAGCGGTTTTCCGGCAAAAAGCAAAAAACATGGCTACTGTCATTGCCCAGCTGGGCACGGAATACACGCCGGATGGCGCAGCCATAGTCGGTGTCTGCGAAATCGAAGACGACCGTGTATTGAAAGTGCTGGTACAGCAGCCGGAGCTGAAACAACGCAATTACCGCTATATCCGCTTCGACGGGCCGGATAAGAGAGGCATCAATGTGGGCTTGTTGTACAATCCCAAATATTTCCGGGTGCTGAGTGCAAAGCCTATCGGCATCAACCTGAAATTTGCCGGTGGCGGTCTTACCCGCGATGTATTGCTGGTACAGGGCATTCTGCTCGGGGACACGGTACATATACTGGTCAACCACTGGCCTTCGCGCAGCGGGGGGGAAGCGGCCACCGCACCGAAACGGGAAGCGGCAGCCATCGTCAACAAAAAGGCAATAGCGCAATTGCTGGCGCAAAACCCGCAGGCGAA
>JAEUVW010000033.1 GCA_016786525.1 Chitinophagaceae bacterium | reverse complement strand
GGGGGCAGGGCCGTCAGGAAGTTGTAGGTAACGGCAGAACAGCGGTCCGCCAGGTTCACGTTGCTCATGTTTTCCCGGAAAAAGGTACCCGCCTCATACAGGCTGACCCCCTGGAATCCGGGCAGGATGATCCTTTTGCTGAGCAGGATGAGCTTTTGCACCAATGGGAGCTTCAGTATTTTTTCCTGGATATTCAAATGCCTGTTTCTGATTAAAGTCCCTTCAAAAGTATTGAAGCGGGGAGAAATAAAAAAAGACGTACAGGTCTGTACGTCTTTTGTGCAATATTGTTAGACCCGGAGCTTATTTGTGCCAGCTGGAAGGAGTACCGATCACATAGCCGAAATCGTTTTCGTCGCCGGTGTTCAGGTAAGTCACTTTATAGCGCAGGGTCAGCGCGCCGTGCAGGCCGTAGTAAGTGTCGTTTTTCAGGTAACCGATACCCAGCACCCGCTTGTTGTCGATGGTTTGCTCGGGGATAATGATCGTATCTCCTTTCAAAGTCGCATTGACGCGCCCAAAGGTGGAGTTGTTCAGGTTGGTGATCTGTACTTCTGCTGCAGTAGCGCCCGGCAGGATGGAATTTTCGATCGCAACAATGTAGTTGTTACGGCCTGAGATTGTTCCATATTCGTCTACATTCCAGGTACCGGTGTATTTATTTCTGGTTGTCACCTCGCACATAGAACCCTCGTAACCGGGGGCACAGATGCAGGAGCCGTCTTCATCGTCGCAACTACTCTTATTCTGGCAAGAGATGGTCTTGCACTTGTCTCTTTTACAAGAAGATAGTGAAATAGTTGAAAAGACACTGAACGCACCCAGGGCAGACAACAAAATAAGTTTAACACTCTTTTTCATTTAGTACAAATATTTTAACAAGGCTTAAAAGTAGAAAAATCTATCTGAAAAGCAAACTATTGGCCAATTTTCTTGTAAAAAAGATTTCCTAGTTGATTTTCTCCACCTCTCTTTTATAGTTGCGTATGGCCTTAAAAATAGCATAGGCTACTTCGTTCTGGCCTTTTTCACTATTCAGGTACAGCTCTTCCTCAACATTATTGATAAAACCGATCTCGATCAGGGCGCCCGGCATCACGCTGCCGGCCAGTACCTCGAGTCCCCTTTGTTTGATCCCCAGGTCGCGGCGGCCCTGGGCGGCAAACTGATCCTGCACTTTCTGCGCAAAATCAACGCTTTTTTTCAGGAATACCTGGGCATATTGGGCGATGATAATAGCCGTTTCGGGGTCATTTTCATTCAGGATACCGGGTTCTTCGGTGATCTTATCCCCATATTCACTGATCGCACCTTCCTTTTGCCCGGTCCGGTTCAGTCCCAATACCCAGGTTTCGGTACCGTAAGCCGCGGTTTCACGGTGGTGGATGGTCTTATAGACCGGTACCGTCTTCTTTTTGCGTCCCTTACCGATGGTACGGCTGCCGGTCCTGATCTTTTCGTACGATCCGGGGCTGGCATTGACGTGTATGGCTACAAACAGGTCTGCGCCGGCCTGGTTGGCAATCTTATGCCGGTCTGCCAGCGGGATAAATACGTCCGTGGTGCGGGTAAAAATAGGTTTGACCATTTTCAGGCTGTCGTTGATCAGCCGGCCTACTTTCAGCGTTACGGCCAGTGCGATGTCTTTCTCATTCAGGAGTCCGGAGCCTCCCCGGGCACCTGCGTCGTGGCCGCCATGCCCGGCATCCAGCACCACCTGGTTGATCTTCTTGGGTTGCGCCTGCGCTATCGCCCTGGTGTGCAGCAGTACAGAAGCAATAAAAAAGTATAAAACAGCGTTCCTCATTATTTTTAAATGTTGATCGATAGTCTTTGTGTCTATGGTTTAATAGTTACTTTTGCAGCCGGTTTTTATGCGCGCTAACGGTAAAATTATTCCAAAATTTTCAGCAATCCATCTGCTGCGCTTTATCGGCGTCCTCTTGATGGCATTCCTGCTTCCCGGTCTATCTGTCGCGCAAAATAAAACAGATACGGCAACTTTTACGGATATTTCTCAAAT
>JAEUVW010000046.1 GCA_016786525.1 Chitinophagaceae bacterium | reverse complement strand
CGGGAGCACTGAATAAAGACCTGCTGGCCTGCCTGCCCGAGCGCGAATGTGCTTTGATCAAAGAGATCAATACTTTTTCCTACCGGCATATCTATAACCACCGTTCGGTGGTAGAGATTGAGCTCAGCGGCTTCCACATCATCGGTAAGCTGCTCCAGGATTTCATCCATGCCGTATTGCACCCGCAGGAAGCCCGTTCAGAAAAGCTCCTGCTGCTGGTACCGGCACAATTCCCGGTAAACCTGGACAGTCCGCAAAACCTGTATGGAAATATACAGTCGGTAGTGGACTTTATAGCCGGGATGACCGATCTGTTTGCCATAGACCTGTACCAGAAGATCAGCGGCATTCATATTTCAAGGATCGGGTAGTTTATAGTCCAATAACTCCTTTTTTGTTGTTATAAAACAAGTACTGATTATCACCGGGACAGCATTCTTATTTTGTTTTTTAAGATTTAAAATGCTATGTTTATGTTGATTTTTTGCGTTTATTTCATAATTAACATTGGATTTACGATGAACAGGCCTATCTTTGTACTAACAGTACCTGCCACGCCTCTACACAAAGCGCACCACGGCGGGTCTTTTTATTTTGGGGCATATGGATTTTGATAAACCCGGAAAATCCATAGAGCAGCAGATCGCCCAGCTCACGGAAAGGGGAATGTTTATTGATAATCCTGAGAGAGTGGCGGACTATCTTTCCAATATCAGCTATTATCGCCTGAGTGCCTATTGGTATACTTTCATCGAAGCACCGGTGGATGAGCATAGATTTAAGGAAGGGACGCATTTTGCACAGGTAATAGAAACCTATGTTTTTGATCGTAAGTTGAGGCTGCTTTTGTTTGATGAGATCGAGCGTATAGAAGTGGCGTTAAGAACACAAATGATTCATCACTTTTGCCTGGAGTTTGGCAACTGGTATGAAAATCCTGAGCTTTTCCCTTGCAGGGAATACCATCATAAATTCATGGATCTTATAGAGGAAGAGATTGCAAAAAGCAATGAGAAATTTATTGCACACTACCGGAGTAAATATACAAACCCCAGGAATCCTCCCTGTTGGATGACCCTGGAACTGGCCTCTTTTGGCCAGCTATCCTCTCTCTATAAAAATGTAAAGACCTGTGCTGCCAAGAAAAATGTGGCAGAACATTTTAAAGTAGATGAAACAATCCTGAGCTCCTGGCTTGAATTTATTGCAGTGCTGAGAAACCGTTGTGCCCATCATGCCCGGACATGGAATAAACAATTGCCAAAACGACCTAAAATTCCTACACATCCTAAGCAGAAATGGCTGACTTTTGCACCGAAACGGGAAAACTTCAACAGAGTGTATGTATCAGTTGCGATTGTCCTGTATCTATTGAAATGCATTGTCCCGACAACCACCTTTGTGACACGGTTCAAAAATTTACTCAAAGAGTATCCTGCCATTCCCAGGGCCTATATGGGCTTCCCCGACAATTGGGAGGAGGATCATTTCTGGGACGTTTAAGGCAGCCGTTGCCCTCCTGTGATCAAATGGACCAAAGCTGTGTACCGTAATTATAAAAATAATATTTTCCCCTTTGCAACAGAAACACCCGCAATACCTCAGAATAGAAGACTATACCTACGAACTGCCGGAAGACCGTATAGCGCAGTTCCCGCTGCCGGAACGCGACAGTTCCCGCCTGCTGGTCTATGACAAAGGCCATTTATCGGAGGATACGTACCGCAACATTGCGCAGCATATGGATGCCAGCAGCCTGGTCGTCTTCAACCAGACCAAAGTGGTGCAGGTACGCCTGTTGTTCCGGAAAGATACCGGGGCGACCATAGAGGTGTTCTGCCTGGAGCCGGATGCCCGTTATGCCGATATGCAGACCGCCATGACGCAAAAAGGGGAAGTGTACTGGCGCTGCCTCGTCGGCGGTGCCAACAAATGGAAAAAGGATACCGCACTCAGTCTCCGTTCCGATAAACTGGGTATTACCGTGCAGGCCTACCTTGCCGAGCGGCAGGAAGGCGTGTTTATTGTCAGGCTGGCCTGGGACAATGCATCGGTGAGTTTTGCAGAAGTGCTCAGCGACCTGGGTAAAGTACCCTTGCCGCCCTACATGAACCGTGAAATGAACGAAGCGGACAAGGAACGGTACCAGACCATTTTTGCACAGGAAGAGGGTAGTGTAGCCGCGCCTACGGCCGGGCTTCATTTTACCCCTTATATACTCGACACTTTTCAGGCAAAAGACATCAGGCCTGCCTACCTGACCCTGCACGTCGGTGCAGGCACCTTTAAGCAGGTGAAATCCGAATACCTGCAGGGCCACGAAATGCATGCGGAATGGATCGAAGTTTCGGCAGCCTTGCTGCAGCAATTGATCAGCCATAGCGGCAGGGTAACGGCTGTAGGCACGACGGCGATGCGCAGCCTGGAGAGCCTGTATTGGATCGGGTATAAGCTGCACAAGGGCTTGCCTGTAGACTGGGCAGGTAATGCCGTGAGCCAGTGGGACCCTTACGAAACAGAAGGCGATACAGCGGTGCAGACCGCTTTGAAGGCGCTGCTGCAGCACATGCAGGAGCAGCAGTGGCAGAAAATCATTACCAGGACGCAGATCATGATCGCACCCGGCTACCGGCCACGGATCGTACAGGAACTGGTGACCAATTTTCACCAGCCGCATTCCACTTTACTGTTGCTGATTGCGGCACTGATGGGAGACGACTGGCGGAAAATGTATGACTATGCCCTGCAGCATGGCTTCCGTTTCCTGAGCTACGGAGATGGTTGCCTGATCCGCTTCCGGTAAAAGAAAAAGCCCCTGCAATGAATTACAAGAGCCTTACCTTTAAACTAAAACAAACAAACTTTAAGTGCCTGAGGGCCGGATTTTTTTAGATACTGATACCGGTAAAAAGCGAAGCGCTTCCATGAACCGGGCTACTAAGTTACTCCGCAAATTCGGCAATCCTGTTTTTATTTTGTTAAATATTGTTATTTTTTAATGTGTTTGCGCTTTTGAGCGGTGTAGCCTGCATAGGATATTTGTGCAGGCAAGGCAGTATCTTGCAGCGGATTCCTTTGTTTTTAAACTGCTTACAGTGAAAGCCATGTTATTTGCCGCCGGGCTCGGAACCCGGCTCAAACCCTTTACCGATCAGCATCCCAAGGCGCTTGCCCGGGTGAATGGCAGGACTTTGCTGGAGCACAATATCCGCTACCTGCAAAAGGCCGGTATATGGGAGGTAGTGGTGAACGTGCATCATTTCCCTGAGCAGATCGAGGATTTGCTGCTGCGGCATAAAGGCTTTGGCAGCACGGTACATATTTCGGACGAGCGCAGTGCCGTACTGGAAACCGGAGGCGGGCTGATGAAAGCAGCCCCTTTCTTTACAGAGGGGGATTTTGTGGTGATGAATGTGGACATCCTTACCGACCTGGACCTGCTGCAAATAATCGATGCCCACCGTGCCCATCAGGCATTGGCCACGTTGGCTGTGATGAACCGCTCGTCTTCCCGGCAATTGTTGTTTGATGAGGAGATGCAACTCTGCGGCTGGGAAAACAAGCAAAGCGGGGAGCAGCGTATGGCCCGCGTTTCTGACACCCAAAGGGAATTTGCATTCAGCGGCATACAGGTGATCAGCAGCAGCTTTTTACCCCGGGTGCGGCAGCAAGGCAAATTTTCCATTATCGATACCTACCTGGATCTCGCGGCCACAAAGCCTATCATGGGTTTTGACCATACCGGTTCGCAATTGCTGGATGTCGGCAAACCGGAGTCGCTGAACCGGGCCGAACAATTGTTTCCTTAAAAAAAATCTATGAGAATACTCCTGATCGTATTGTGCCTGTTGAGCTGCGTCTCCTGCCGGGAGAGCGGGCAGGGCAATCAAAAAAATGCAACGACTTTTACCGGTGACTTTGCCGGCGAACCGCTGACGCTAACGCTCACCAACCTGGACGACAGCCTGGTAAAAGGCATGAGCAGCCACAAAGGTGAGGAAAGCGAAATGAGCGGCAAACGCGTGCCTTCAGAAAAGGGCTTTGTCTACAAGATGAAGGAACTGGGTACCAGCCGCTACAAAGGGGTATTCGACTTCGAACTGGATACCACCCTGCATATCATATTCGGAAGCTGGCAAAAAGCTGATACCGGCGACCGTACCGCCATTTTATACACCTTGCGCCTGCAATCAGGCCAGTAGGGATTCCCACTCTCCTGCACCGGCACGCAGTAATTCCGGTGCGCCGGAACTGCAGTCGATAACGGTAGAAAAGGACACGCTGCCGATACCGCTGTCGATGACCAGGTCTACCTGTTTTTCATAATGATCGTGGATCAGTTCAGGGTCGGTGTAATACTCCACATCCAGGTCCATGGGCAGGGATACACTCATGATGGGATGTCCCAGCTCCCGTACCAGGGCCTGCGTGATCACATGATCCGGCACCCTGATACCGACCGTATCTTTTTTTGTTTTCAGCATTTTGGGTACCTGGCGGCTGGCTTCGAGTACGAAAGTATAGGGCCCGGGCAAGGCTCGTTTCAGCATCCGGAATATGGGAGTGTCTATGCTTTTGGCAAAATGGCTGAGCTGGCTGAGGTCGTTGCACACAAAAGAAAGCTGGGCCTTTTTCGGGTCCGTTTTTTTGATCCTGCAAATCCGTTCTATGGCTTCCGTATTGTAGATATCGCATCCCAGGCCGTAGATCGTATCCGTAGGGTATACGATCACAGCACCGTTTTTAAGCGCGTCCACCGCAGTTTTGATATTTCTTTCCTGCGGGTTGTCGGGATGAATGTGCAGCAGCATGTTGATATAAAATTATACTTTCGCCCCAGCAATACCAACTTATGTTTTCGATCGTCATACCCAGCTGGAACAATTTAACGTACCTGCAACTCTGTGTGCGCAGCATACGAGAGCATTCTGCGTACCCGCACCAGGTGATCGTACATGTGAACGACGGCAGCGACGGCACACTGGCCTGGGTGAGGGAGCAGGGCATCGACTACACCCATTCGGCAGGTAATGCCGGTATCTGCATCGCGGTAAATGGCGCTGCCGCACTGGCGACTATGGACTACATCGTGTACATGAACGACGACATGTATGTGCTGCCGGGCTGGGATACGGCAGTGATCGAAGAGATCAGGCAATTGCCGGACGAGTGTTTCCTGCTTTCCGCTACGATGATTGAACCCACAGACCACGGCAACCCTTGTGTGCTGGTGCAGAACTATGGTACAGACCTGGCCTCATTCCGGGAGGCGGAGCTCCTGCAGCAATTTGCATCCCTACCCAAAGCAGACTGGAACGGTTCTGCCTGGCCGCCTACCATTGTGCACCGGAAATACTGGCACCTTGTGGGCGGCTACAGTATAGAGCTGAGCCCCGGTATGAGCAGCGACGATGATTTTGCGATGAAGATGTGGATGGCCGGCTGCCGCCTGTTTAAAGGTATCGGCTCAGGCAGGGTCTATCATTTCCAGGCCAGGAGCACGCAGCGTATTGTCAAAAACAACGGCCGGAAACAATTCCTGATGAAATGGGGGATGAACCAATCTACCTTCAATAAATACTACCTGAGGCGGGGTACGCCTTTCCGGGGACCCTTGCAGGAGCCCGATCCTTCCTTACTGAAAGCAGAACGCTTCCGGGCCTGGTTGAAACGGAAAATCGTATAAGGCTGCTGTTTTTCACTCAGACTACAGGCTTCAGGCCCAGCTCTGCTGCCTTATCCAGCATAAAGCGATAAGCCGCGTCATAGTCATTCGGGATGATGCCGTCCAGTATGGCCTCCCGGATGGCGGTCTTGATGAGGCCCACCTCGCGGGATGGATTCAGGTTGAAAGTTTTCATCACATCTGCCCCGTCTATCGGTGGCTGCCAGTTGCGGATACGGTCGTTTTCTTCCACGACCTTCAGGCGTTTTTTGACCAGGTCAAAATTTTCAAGAAAGCGGCGCACCTTTTGCCTGTTTTTGGAAGTGATGTCGCTTTCACACAGGATCATCAGGTCGTCAATATCTTCCCCTGCATCGAAGAGCAGCCTGCGCATGGCTGAATCGGTGATCTCCTCGCGGCTGAGGCTGATGGGGCGCAGGTGCAGGGCGACCAGTTTCCCTGTGTATTTCAGCGGATCGCCCAGGGGCAGTTTCAGCTGGCGGAAAATCTGCCCGCACATTTTTCGTCCCAGGGCATCATGTCCGTGAAAAGTCCAGCCGTGGCCGGGCTCAAAACGTTTGGTGGCCGGTTTGGCAATGTCGTGCAGGATGGCAGCCCAGCGCAGCCATAGCTTATTGCTCCGGTAAGCCACATTGTCCAGCACCTGCAGGGTGTGGTAAAAATTATCCTTATGCCCCTTGCCTTCTACGATCTCCACGCCGGCCAGCAGGACCATCTGCGGGAAGAAAACGGACAGCAGACCGCTGCGGTACAGCAGGTCGAAGCCTATTGAGGGTGTTTTTGCCGCAACGATCTTGTTCATTTCGTCGGTGATGCGTTCCTGGGAAATGATCTTCAGGCGTTCTTTATTGCGTTCGATGGCCGCAAAAGTTTCCGGGTGTATCGTAAAGCCAAGCTGGGTAGCAAAACGTATGGCCCGCATCATACGCAGCGGGTCGTCGGAAAAGGTAATGTCGGGATCCAGCGGGGTGCGGATGATGCGCTGCTCCAGGTCGCCCCTGCCGTCAAATACATCGATAAGCGTGCCGAAGTCCTGGGCGCAAAGGCTGATGGCCATAGCATTGATCGTGAAGTCGCGCCTGTTCTGGTCGTCCCGGAGGGTGCCTGGGACTATCTGTGGTTTGCGGGATTCGGCGCGGTAGGATTCCTTACGAGCGCCGACAAACTCCACTTCAAAGCCATTGGGCAGGCGGATCTGGGCAGTGCCGAAGTTTTTGAAAAAGTTGACCTGCAGCCTGGGGCTAAAGCCTGCTGCGACTGCTTCTGCCAGCAGTATCCCGTCGCCTATACACATGATGTCCGCATCCTTGCTGCTGCGTCCCAGGAGCTTGTCGCGTACAAAACCACCAATCAGGTAGCAGGGAACATTGAGGCCCTGTGCGGCAGTAGCAATACGATCCAGCAATAAACGCTCTTCCCGGGTGCAGATAATATCCATGTGGCTGCAAATTTAAAGGAAAATATGGAGGCCTTATTTCCACCTGCGGTACAAATACGCAGGCTGCGATAACAAATCGTTCAGTTAGCCTGATGTTATAGGGCCTTGCTTAACCACAGGATAACTGCTGCACTCCGGCCGGCTGATTATTTTTGGGAAACAAAACAATCATCCTATGAAGTACTTTTTCCTGACCACGATGAGCATCCTGCTGTGTTCTGCAGGTACCTATGCTCAGAACCCGGTAAACTTTACCCCGGTACCGCATGTCGAAGCCAACATCAGGCAGGCACAGAACACCGAGCGCAAAACATTCGCGCAATTTAAATTTACAGAAAAGGAGCGCACGCATGACTTCGGAGATATACCCGAAGGTCCAAAAGTGACGCACACCTTTACCTTCGTGAACACGGGTAATGAACCGCTGATCGTGAGCAATGCCCAGGCGTCCTGCGGCTGTACCTCTCCCGAATTTTCCAAAGAACCCGTATTGCCGGGTCAGAAAGGAAAGATTACCGTTACTTATGCCACACAGGGCAGGCCGGGTAATTTTACCAAAAGCGTTTACCTGACTTCGAACGCCCGCACGGAAAACGGTGCGGAACGCTACGAGCTTTTTATTAAAGGCAATGTGCTGCCCGAAAAGAAATAAAGCTGCTTTCAGCGCTATTCCTTTAACGCTCAAATAACAGCAAAAAATATTGAACAACTTATTTTTGTACACATATAAAAAGTAAATCCTAATGAAAAAAGTAATTTTGTCTTTGTCCCTGGTTGTAGCCGGGTATACAGCGGCCAACGCACAAGTCACTCCCAAGCTGAGTATGCCTGATAACGTTGGTTTGACTGCTCCTCCCCCTGCCCAGGCGCCAAAACCTGCACCGGAAAATATGTACTTCAAAACGCCCGTGCATGATTTCGGTATCATACAGGAAGGCCCTACCGCCGACCACGAATTCGAATTTACCAATGTAGGTAAAGAGCCCATCATCATTTCCAATGTCAGCGCTTCCTGCGGTTGTACAACCCCGTCTTACTCCAAAGACCCGGTACTGCCCGGTAAGAAAGGAACCATCAAAGCCTCTTACAATACACAGGGCAGGGTTGCTCCTTTTACCAAGACGATCACCATCACCTCTAATGTCGGCGTAAAAGTACTGACCATCAAAGGTGAAGTGGAAAAAGCACCCGAAGGTTCTGTGCCGCAAAGCAATTCCATGATCAAAACACATTAAACCATTGGGGCCGGCTGCGGTCCAATGCATACTTTTCAAAACATAAAAAAAAATAAACAAACAAACGAAATGAAAAAAGTAATCTTTTCCCTTTGCCTGGCTATGAGTGTTGCAGGCCTGGCCCAAGCGCAAAACCCGGTAACTGCCCCAGCAGCCAAAGCCGTGAACAAGAATGCCGCGAAGTTTGAATTCATGGATAAAAACAACACTTACGATTTCGGTAAAATTCCCGAAGGCCCTGTAGCAGAGCATGTTTTTGAATTCAAAAATGTGGGTAAAGAGCCCCTGATCATCAGCAATGCCAACGCATCTTGCGGCTGTACGACTCCCGAGTGGAACAAAGAGCCGATCCTGCCCGGTAAAAAAGGAAAGATCACAGTTCGCTACAATACACAGGGACGCGTAGGCCCGATCGCCAAATCGGTATACATTACTTCCAATGCAGCGCTCGAAGACGGTAAAGACCGCTACGAACTGTATATCAAAGGAGAAGTAGTGCCTGCATCCACGCCGGATGCTCCTAAAAACTAATCATTTTTTTCTTTGTATCAAAGGGCCGGTATACTTTACCGGCCCTTTTTTTCGTGAAACAGCAGAAATAATTTATTTTTGTAAAATGTTTTAGTGGCTTTCCCAGAGCCGAAAAGAATGTCCCAGGTCACTATGGCATTATTTTTGATGATTATGTGTTAATAATAATGAAAAGAAGATTGCTTTTTACGGGCCTGGGCCTGCTGTTGTCGGCAGTTGCCTATACCCAACCCCGGATCTATGTAAACGAATACCTGAACATTGGTGTGGGGGGGCGGGGCCTGGCTATGGGCGGCGCGCAGGTTGCCTCTTCTGCTGATGCCAACAGCGGCTACTGGAACCCGGCCGGGCTGACCAACATCCAGGAAGACCTGCAGGTAGGACTCATGCATGCCGAGTATTTTGCAGGGAATGCGAAATACGATTTTGCCTCGGTAGCGATGCCGACAAAAGACAAGAAAAGGGCTTTCGGGGTGTCGTTTCTCCGTTTTGCAACCGACGATATCCCTTATACGATCGACTATATCCAACCTGATGGTTCGTTTGACGAAAGTAAACTGAAATCGATCTCTGCCGGCGACTATGCTTTCCTGCTTTCGTATGCGCAGCAGCTGAAACTGTTCCGGAACCCGGAGATCAGGACCAGCATAGGAGCAAATGCCAAGATCGTCTACCGGAATATCGGCTCGATGGCGAATGCCTGGGGCGGAGGGGTGGATGTAGGCTTCCAGGCACGTTACCGGCGCTTGTTGCTGGGTATATCGGTCAAAGATGCCACGACCACTTATACCACCTGGAGTTTCAACCTTACCGAAAGGGAAAAAGAAGTATTTGGCCAGACGGGGAATGAAATACCGGTAAAATCTTACGAAGTGATGAATCCCCGCTTTAATATCGGCGCCGGATACAACTTTATGAAGCCTGCCAGCAAAATACAGTTGCTTGCGGAGCTGAATGCGGACCTGACAACGGATGGTATGCGCAATACCCTGATCCGCTCAAAATCACTGAGCATAGACCCGCGTGCCGGCCTGGAGCTGAGCTATAAGAACACTGTTTTCCTCCGCGCCGGTGTCAGCAACATCCAGAAAGTACTGGACGATAAGGACAGCCTGAACAAAAAGACCTTCACTATTTTTCAGCCTTCTATCGGTGTAGGCCTGAAGCTGGGCCCCATCGTGGCAGACTACGCTTACACCAGCCTGCAGACACAGAGCAACCCCTTGTTTTCCCATATCGTTTCCCTGCGCTTCGATATTAAATCGCTTTCCAAAAGCAGGAAAGAAGAGACAGATAAAGCCGGACAGACAGCAAGTCCCGGGCAGACAACAAGTCCTGTACAACAATAAAACCTAAACTATTTTACTATGCGCCGTTATCATTCTCTGGTCTTTCTTTTGTTCACCGCACTGCTGCTGACCGCTACACTACAGGTCCGGGCACAGTACGGGAACGAATGGATCAATCATGGTAAAACCTATTGGAAATTCAAGGTGGGCACAGATGGGATATTCCGCATCAGCAAAGGCATGCTGGACCTGGCCGGGGTGCCGTCCTCTGCTTCCGGCTCAGACTATATCCTGTACCGGGATGGCAAGGAAATTCCGCTTTTCGTCAGCAACAATGGCGTATTCGGCGCGGCCGACTATATAGAGTTTTTCGGCCGTGGCAATGACGGACAGCTGGATAAGGAGCTGTACCTTTCTGCTGATAAATACACGAATGACAATGTCAGCCTGTTTAACGATACCGCAGTCTATTTCCTTACGGTAGACAACAGTTCGGTGCATCAGCGTTACCAGGCCATCAGCACACCCATACCCGGAACACCGCCGGCAGCCAGCACCTATTGCAGGACTACCGTGATGCAAAACGGGAAAGAGGCCTTCCTGCCGGGTAAAACAAACGGACCGGTAGATCTTGCCTATGGCGGTATCCGCGAATTGTATTCCTCCCAGTTTGACCAGGGAGAAGGATATTACCTGAAAGCCTACAACAGCATTACACCGGCCTCTATGAGCTTCAATACGCCGAACCTGGTGACAGGGGCTTTAAGCGCACGCCTGAGGACAGCAGGTATCGCCCGCTCCCGCAACAGCATCCATAAAATGAAAATGGAGCTCAATTCCATATTGAAAGCCGATGTGGTGTATGGCGTCAGCGATATCCAGCGCTTTGATCTGCTGGTACCCAGCACGGAATTGTCGACTACCAATACGCTTACTTTTACCCATACCGAAACAGGGGTTGCGGATAATTTTTACATTGTATTCTGGGAGATAGAATACCCCAGGGACTGGAATTTCAGCGGCGCTGACTTTTTCCGCTTTAAAGTGGATGCCGCCAGCAGCAGCCAGTACATAGAAGTTTCCGGTTTCAGCCACGGCGGCAGCACCCCCCGCCTGTACGACCTGAGCAACCGCAAGTATTATACGGGAGACATCAGTGTGCCGGGTAAGACCCGCTTTTATATCGACGCGTCCCTGACGGATATGGATATGGTGCTCTATGCTCCTTCCGGCTCCAAAGTGCTGAGTCCGGGCTTTTCAGGACAGCGGACCTTTACTGATTTTAGTGCTGCGGCAAACCAGGGTGATTATCTTATGATCACGCATAACAACCTGTCCCGCTCGGATGACGGGCGCAATTACATACAGGAGTATAAAGACTACCGCGCTTCTGCTGCCGGCGGCGGGCACAAGGTCGTGGTCGCCGATATAGAAGAACTGTACGATCAATATGCTTACGGGATTTATACCCACCCGCTTTCCATCACACATCTCATCGATTTTGCCCTGGATAAATGGAGCAGTAAACCGAAAACGGTTTTCCTGGTCGGTAAAGGTGTCGTCTATACCAGTTACAAACAGTTTCTCAGCTTGCCGATTGCTGCAGGTTTCCAGGGCATCGTACCTACTTACGGGCATCCGGGTTCGGATGTGGCTTTCGCTACCGACCGCAAGACCTGGAAGATGAAGGTGGATATCGGCCGCCTGTCGGCATGGAACAGCAGTGAGCTGGCCGCTTACCTGAATAAAGTGAAGCAATATGAAGCGGCCCTGGTGCCCGCCGTATTTCCTACACCCGTTTCCGAGCTCTGGAAAAAGCAGGTGCTGCATATTGCCGGCGGCGACCGCTCCGATGTGGGTCTGCAGGCAGGGACGCTGCTGCCGACGCTGAACTATGCAAAGGCGATTATCTCGGGGCCGTACACGGGCGGGATCGTGACCACTGTGGCCAAAAGCACCAAAGGAGAGCCGACCACTATTGCCGATAAAAAGGTGGACAGTCTGATCACGAACGGCCTGTCCCTGATCACGTACTATGGCCACGGTTCAGGCGCTGCCCTGGATTACAATATCAAAGATCCATCGGAGTTTAACTCCCTGCCCCGCCTGCCGGTATTCGATGCTTACGGCTGCGATATATCTACCATCTATGAATCGACGATCATCAAGACCGTATCCGAAAAATTTGTCAGTGCACCGCAGAGCGGAGCCATTATCTCTATGGCGTCCAACAACCAGGGGTATACGGACATTCACAGCAAATACATGCCGATACTGTATGATAAAATCGCCCGCCGGAACTATGGCCAGACAATAGGGGAGCAGTATCGTGCGGCGCACGACAGTACGATTGCTGACGGTGCGGAAACCGCAGAGGTGACTTCGCGCAAGCAGACGCATATGGAGTCTTTCATCATGCAGGGAGACCCCGCGACACGGATCGCAGCTTCGGCTGCGAAGGCAGATTACTACGTAGGCAATGAAGGGCTCAGTACTTTGCCGGTCAGCATTACCACGGCGCTCGATTCTTTCCAGTTGCGGATCGCTGCTTTCAACCTGGGACGCTCGATCGCCGATACCGTGGAGGTAAAGATTGAGCACACCAATCCTGAAGGAAAACTGAGCCTGACCCGCTCTTATGCCATCATCGGCCTGGAAAACAGCGATGTGACCCAGGTCTGGCTGCCGATAGACAAGACCAAAGATCTGGGGATCAATAAGTATAAAGTAACGATCGATGCCCCGGGGCGCTACGACGAACAATCGGAGGCCAATAATACTGCTATGATCGATGTGTTCGTGTTGTCTGACAACATAGTGCCCGTCTATCCGTACAATTTCAGCATCGTGTACAAAACGGACCTTGAGCTCAAGGCTTCTACACTGAACCCGTTCAAAGGTACAGGACGCTATAAGATAGAGATCGATACCACGGAGCAGTTTAACAGCCCGGGTAAAATGCAGACCACGATGGACAGCAAAGGCGGGGTCGTCAAATGGAAGCCCGGTATGCTGATGCAGGACAGCATGGTGTACTACTGGCGCACGAGTATTGAAGACGGAAGCGGCAACTATACCTGGGCAGGCAGTTCGTTTGTTTACCTGAAAAATGGCTCTGATGGCTGGAACCAATCGCACTACTACCAATACAAATACAATGCTTTTGATGCCCTGCAGTATGGGGAAAACCGTAAATTCCAGTACAACAAATCTTTTGTCACGATCAGGGATCTCAGCACGATCATGAATCTTGGCCCGCCCTATACTTTCTATGGAAGCGGTGACGACAACAGGGTGTATTATAACGGCGCAGACCTGCAGCGCTATGACTGCGATTACGGAGGCACGCTCCAGGTGATCGTGTTCGACAGCAGCAGCGGAAGAGCCTGGGAAAACCCGCCTGCAGGCCGCCAGGGTTCCAACCCGCGCTGCGGGCTTTCGCAAAGAAATGTCAACTGCTTCAGCTTTGACTTGTACAATGCCGATGGACGCAATAGTGCCCGTAAATTCCTGGACAGTATACCGGACGGTAACTATGTATTTGTCCGCAACTGTATTGCGTATAACCTGTGGGGCGGCGGCTACTATGTCTCTACCTGGAAAGATGATACACTGGCCAACGGAAGCGGTGTTTCCCTGTACCACAGTATGCGTAAACTGGGTTTCAGCCAGATCGACTCTTTCTATCAGCCCAGGGTATTCTCCATGCTGTGCAAGAAAGGCTCCGCCGATTTTCCTGTGGAGCAGCATTTCGCCGCGGGCATCAATGATGTACTGGATATTTCGTACACCATACCGGTGTCTGATGTGAGCGGGCAGATGAACAGTGTGGTGCTGGGTGCCGCCCGCAAATGGAAAACCCTGAAATGGCGCACCTCAGCCTACTTCGATACGGCTACGCTTGCCGATAGCGCCCTGGTGAGGATTACGGGTATTGAAAAGTCCGGAACGGAGACCTTCCTGTATGAAGGGCCGGTACGGGATACGAATATAGAATTTATCAGTGCGGCGACCTATCCTAAGCTCCGCCTGCAATGGTATACCCGCGATACACAGTTCCATACGGCACCACAGCTGGATTACTGGCGCGTATTGTACGAGCCGCTTCCCGAAGCGGCCCTGAACCCCGCTGTGCATTACAGCTTTACCGATAGTGTGAGTGTGGGGCAGCTGATGAGTCTGGAGACGGCAATAGAGACCTTGACGGATCTGCCTATGGACAGCATGCTAGTACGCTACAAGGTCATCGACGCCAATGGCGTAGGCCATTTGCTAGGCGACAGGAAGTACCGGGAACTCAAAGGAAACGATACGCTGCATGCGGCGTTCAGCTTCGATCCCAAACCATACCCGGGCAAAAATTACCTGTTTATCGAAGCCAACCCGGACCAGGACCAGCCCGAACAATATCACCCGAACAACCTGGGTTATGTTCCCTTCGATATCAAGACGGACCGCTATAATCCTTTGCTGGATGTGACCTTCGACGGGATACACATCCTGGACCGGGATATCGTTTCTGCCCGGCCTTTCATTAAAGTGCTGCTGCGCGATGAAAATAAATTCCTGGCGCTGAATGATACGGCTTCGATGAAATTGTTCTTACGGTATCCCGGCGAACCGGAGGATACCCGGAACCGTATTGCCTTCGATGGTTCGGTTTGTAAATTCGTGCCTGCGGATATGAGTGCCGGAAAAAATGAGGCCTTTATTGAGTACAAGCCTGCTTTTACGAAGGATGGCATTTACCAGCTGTATGCACGCGGTACAGATGCTTCGGGCAATGATGCGGGATCGGGTGCCAATGAATACTCTATTTCCTTTGAAGTGATCAATAAATCGACGATCACCAACCTGCTGAATTACCCGAATCCTTTCTCCACATCCACTGCTTTTGTTTTCGAACTCACAGGCTGGAAAATTCCGTCCCAGTTCAAAATACAGATCCTGACCATCAGCGGTAAGGTGGTGCGCGAAATTACCCGCCAGGAGATCGGCAATATCCATATCGGGCGCAATGTGACGGAGTACAAATGGGATGGTAAGGACCAGTATGGACAGGTATTGGGCAACGGTGTCTATCTCTACCGCGTGGTGACGGCCATCAATGGCGAAGATATTGAGCGCCGCGAAAATTCGGCCATCGATAAGTTTTATAAAAACGGCTACAGCAAGATGTATATTATGCGTTAGGCTTGCGGACCGGCCGGTCAGAAAAAGCGTATGCTGCCATCGGGTAGTGTGCGCTTTTTCTTTTCCCAGCATAGTGCAGAGTAGGCGACATTCCGGTAGCTGCCGATACCATCTGTTTGCCTGCCCATGCGCAGGTACAGGTCAAAGATAAAACTGCTCATATCATCCAGCACGGTTTGGTAGGCTATGCTGCGTTGCCGCAGGGTGTCCAGTTGCTTCAGGGTAACGGGGTTCAGCAATCTTTTCAGGTCCCCGGCGCGTGTGCTGTCGTAGCTGCGCACATGGCGATGGGTGTACAGCCAGATATTCAGGCAGGCCGAATATTCAAATGTGGGGTCCCCGCTTTCCATGCAGCGGATATAGGCCAGCAGGTTGGCATCGTCTTCGGCTGCAATGCCGGTCTGGTGTGCCATCTCGTGCGCTACGACAAAGGGTTGCATAAAGGCGGGGTTGCCTTTGTCTACCTGTGCTTCGCCGGTAAAGGGATTGAAGTAGCCTTCGATGCCGAAATAGGCCAGGCTGCTGCCCAGCAATGTCGGCTTCACGGAGACTTTCATCGGTGTGTTTTGCTGTGCATAGGTATTTGCCGCTATCGTGCTGAGCTGTTTGAGCGGCAAAGCGGTATAGGAGGAGTGCAGGGTGTTCAGCCTGTGGACGAGGAAGGAGTCGAACAGGAAGAGTTCTTCCTGCGACACTGAGCCGGTATCCAGGGAGAGTTGCCGCGCCAGTTTGGGGCGCTCATAGTTCAGGCCCCATAGCATAAGCAACAGCAGGTAAGATGCCAGGAAGAGCAACAGGCCCCGCAGCAGGCCCCGGGCACGCATGGCTTTTGTGCGCTGCCGCCAGCGGCGTACAAATACGATAAGGGCATACAGGAGGTACAAGCCCAGGCCCAGGTACAGCAGGTCGCCGATGCTGAAAGGAAAGATTCCGAAGAGCAAACAGCGCAGTGTTTGCAGGGGCGTGAAGAAATAAGGGAAAAGCGCCTCTGCCGCAGCCCCCGAAAGCTGGTTCAGCAGCAGGATGCAGGCCATCAGGATGCCCGCGCCCATCAGCATTTTTTTCAACGAAACCGGCTCTTTCATGTGCTCCGCAAAATACGGCACAAAATCTTTTTTCACTTTCTGCAA
>JAEUVW010000406.1 GCA_016786525.1 Chitinophagaceae bacterium | reverse complement strand
CTTTGAGCGATTCTGGCACAGCAGCGAACTGCAGGAGCTCTGCCGTTTCGGCTTATTGATCTTATAGGTTTTCCCCCGCAAGGAAGGAAATGATCAGGCTGTTGACCGCATCCGCTTTTTCCCATTGTACAAAATGCCCGGCAAAAGGCACCATCTCCAACTGTGCCGCTTTCATTTTCGCCATGGCCCCGCGTGCCAATTGTTCTGTAGACACCGGGTGCAGCAGCTTATTAGGGATCAGCGCATCAAGGGCTCCGAAAATGATCAACACCGGGACGCTGATCTCTCCCAGTCTTTCGTAGACCGGCTCATTCAGCATACCGTCTATAGACGATTCGACCATTTTCCGGTACAGCCTTGCAGGATATGCATGCAGGATCTGCACCATATCGGCGATCATGGCATCGGCCTGCGACGGATTCTGGTAAAAACTGCTGTAAATACTATTGCGCAGGCTGCTTTCCTCTGAAGAAAAAAGATCGGCAATACTGATCACGGAGCGGTACATCGTTTTTTCAAACAGGTTGAAACGTTCGAAACCGGCAGGGGCGCAAAGAATGAGTTGTTCTGCCGCATCCGGGGCATTCAGCAACAGCGTAAGGGCTACCTGCCCCCCCATAGAATGCCCGCAAAGCACCACATGCCGCAACTGCAGCAAACGTATCAAGTCGTACACACAGGCGGCATAAAACTGCATGCTGTACACGATATCGGGTTTTTCTGAATAACCATTGCCCGGCAGATCAATGGCAATACAACGATACTTTTGCTTCAGGCCCTCTATATTTTTGGCCCAGGTGCCGCTGTAGTTCGCGAGCCCGTGGATCAACACGATGGTCTGCGCCCCCTCACCTTCATCGATATAGCTTACCGTATATCCGTTGGACAATCTGATCTTCCGGTACCCGGACGGCATGCCTGCTTCTTTGGTCATAGCCGGCAAAGATTGGGCATTTGCCGGGTAAAAACAAAAAGCCTTCCGCAGCAGCTGCGGAAGGCTCCAGAGGAAACAATGAGCATATGTACTTACAGTGCGGAAACCACTGCAGACAGGATAATGACCAGGTACATGCAGATCAGGATGATGGTCAGGATACCCAGGAAGCGGTACATGTTCTTTTCGTACCGGAACCCGTCTTCGATCATTTGCTGGTTGTTGTGTACGATACCGGACTTGATGGATACCGAAAACCGGTACAGCATATAAGCGGGGTACCAGTATAAAACCACCAGCAAGGTCATGGCAAGGAAAGCACCGACTGCGCCCAGTGCGGAAAATCCATTCGACATCACGGCGGCCATCGACCCTGTCGCAAATACAGCAAGCAGGCCGGTCATCATAATGCCGATCACGATAAAGGTCAGTATCGCCAGGAACCTGGTCCAACGGCTGGTCTCCAGCAAATGGGCTTTGGCCTTTTCTGTAAGGGTAATCTCAAAAATATCAGAGGACTGCGGTATCATAAATAATCGGAATTTAACGGCAAAATAGATATAAATCTTAAATTAACGCAATAATAAACCCGTATTGCTTAAGCAGAAAAAATCCTTTTGCCGGAAATTCCGCCTGCTTCCTTTCTTTTGTGCCTATCTTTCTATTCCGAAAAGTATGATCTACGCACTTATTATTACACTACTGGTCTTTACCACCGCATACCTGTTTATGCACAGTAAACGGTTCGGGGCTTTGCCTAAAGGCACGGACAAACAACAGATCCGGCAATCGCCGCATTTTAAAGGAAAGTCTTTTGCCAATATCAGCCCTACGCCCAGCCTTACGGAAGGCAGCAGTTTTACAGGGGTGCTCTATGATTTTTTGTTCAAAAGAGGCAGGCGTATTCATCCGACAGATTTTCTGCCGGTCGTCAAAACAGACCTGAAGCAACTGGCAGGAGACCAGAATGTACTGATCTGGCTGGGACACTCCTCGTACTTTATGCAGGTAGACGGCCTTAAGATATTGGTAGACCCGGTCCTCAGCGGCCATGCTTCCCCGCTCCGTTTTACCACCAGGAGTTTTAAAGGAGTCGATATTTATACCCCGGATGATTTTCCCGATATCGACTACCTGTTCATCACGCACGACCATTGGGACCACCTGGATTACAGGACCGTAAAGGCATTGCAGCCCAAAGTGGGAAAAGTGATCTGCGGACTGGGTGTTCCGGGACACCTGCTACGCTGGGGCTACCAGAGGGCCGACATTATTGAGAAAGACTGGAATGAACAGGTATCGCTCCGAGAAGGCTTTACCGTGCATACTACCAGCGGAAGGCACTTTTCAGGAAGGGGGTTTAAACGCAACCAGACCCTATGGATGGCGTATGTGCTGCAAACCCCATCGAGAAAAATTTTTATGGGCGGCGACAGCGGTTACGACAGCCATTTTGCAGCCATAGGCAAAGCATTCGGCCCCTTTGACTGGGCCATACTGGAATGCGGACAATACGATCCCAACTGGAAATACATCCATATGATGCCCCATGAAGTAGTGCAGGCCGCTATCGACCTGGGTGCCCGACAACTGATACCGGTACACTGGGGTAAATTTGCCTTAAGCAAACACGATTGGGATACGCCGATCAAAACAGTAAGCAAAGAGGCCGCAGCACGCAAGGTGTCCATTAAGACCCCGCGCATAGGATCCGTCTTAGACCTGGATACCCCGGACAAGCCCACTCCCCCATGGTGGACAGATTTGAAATAATAAATATTTTCTATTAAGTTTTTTTTAAGATTGTACTGTAGGCTATATCTGGCAGCCATTTTAAGTTTGCGAAAATAAAACTTATGAAAAAATTCTTACTTCTAGCCACTACCTTGTTTATTGTAGAGCGTTCTTCTGCCCAGATTTCTATTGCTCCGGAGGTCGGTGTGCTGATGGCCAACCTCAACTCCAGTTCTACCGACTCCGTATTCACCGACAACACCGATTATAAACTGGGATACCGCCTGGGTCTGAACCTGGCCGTAGACGTCCGGAAAATCAGCATTCATGCCGGCGTGTTCTATACGGCCCGGGGCTCAAAATCAGATGTATTGGGGTTAAAAGCAACCATTAATACAAACTACATTGACATACCGGTATACGTCAACTATAACATCATCAACAAACTGGGCAACCAGCTGTTTATTGGTGTAGGCCCGTATTTCAGTTATTGCACCGGCGCTAAAACACGCGTAAAAGGTTCTATTTTTGGTTTCCCTGTTGATGAGAAGCAGGACCTGAATGTGGGCAGCAGCTCTACAGACCAGATCAAGGCGATAGATTATGGCGCGAATGCAAACCTCGGCTTTGTGACGGCACTGGGTATTTATGCACGCCTCAGCTATAGCCTGGGCCTCGCAAATATTGCCAATACCAGCGACGGAAGCGTTCGTTCCAATGGTTTTGCCTTATCTGTAGGGTACCAGATTAAATTGTAGGTCACCCCTTCCTGATACAAACTGTACGCAAACCACCTTATGATCTCTTCGTAAGGTGGTTTTTTACATCCAGGTATCAGCGGAAATAAATTAATAAAAAATTAAATCTTAAACTTATTGGTTTACAAATAAAAACATTATCCTTTTCTTGTTCCGTTTTCTTACTTTTGCACAAAATTTCCAAATGAAAAAAATACTACTATTTGCCGCTGTGTTGTTCACTGCCGGCCAGGCTTCCGCCCAGATTTCTATTGCTCCTGAAGCAGGTATACAAATGACAGACCTGCGGATGAGCTCATCCGATTCTTCACTGGGTGATTTTGGGTATAAAACCGGGTTTCGTGCCGGTGTCAATTTCGCGGCTGAGCTGAACGACTTCAGCATCCATGCAGGGGCTTTTTACACCACCAAAGGTGCAAAATCAGAATCTTTCGGTGTAAAACTGACCATAAACATGACTTATATAGACATACCCGTGTATGTGAACTACAATATCCTGAACAAAAGCGGCAATAAACTGTTTGTAGGCGTAGGCCCTTACCTGAGCTACTGTATGAGTGGTAAGATAAAAGCCAAAGGTTCCTTCCTCGGCCAGTCGATTGACCAATCGGAAGACCTGAATATCGGCAGCAGCGCAACAGACCAGATCAGGTCACTGGACTTCGGCGGCAATGCCAATATCGGTTTTATCAGTGCGATGGGGCTTTACGCCAGGGCAAGCTACAGCCTGGGCTTTGCCAATATCGCCAACAACGATGCTTCTGAAGGAACGATCAAAACCACAGGTTTTGCCCTGTCTGTGGGCTACCAGGTCAAATTGTAAGTAGGGCGTACGCCCGATACTTCAGCCGCCATATGAGCCACTCATATGGCGGTTTTTGATAGCAGTGACGCTATCAATTAGCGGGAACACAGCATTAAATACGATTAGTTCAATATCTAAAACTTTAGCATTCCATTTGTTCAATTCCTTTAGTTTTGCACGAAATTTTAAACCATGAAAAAGTACTTACTTTTTGCATCCGTATTGTTTCTTGCGGAACACTCTTCAGCCCAAAAACTAAGCATTGCCCCGGAACTGGGCGTACAAATGTATAAAGTCAGTACAGGCTCGGCCGACACCCTGTTCGCCGGATCCGATGCGGATTATAAAATGGGATACCGTGCAGGTGTGAATGTTGCTGTTGATCTGCGCAAATTCAGTATCCACGCCGGAGCTTTCTATTCTGCAAAAGGAGCCAAATCAGACATCTACGGTTTAAAAGCGACCATCAATACAAGCCATATTGATATCCCGGTCTATGTCAACTACACTATCATCAACAAGAAGGGTAACCAGCTTTTTGCAGGTGTAGGTCCTTATTTCAGTTACTGCATGAGCGGTAAGGCAAAGGTAAAAGGATCTGTTCTGGGTTTCAATATTGACGAATCGAACGATCTGAATATTGGCAGCGACGCCACCGACCAGATCAAATCAATGGATTTCGGCGGCAATGCCAATATCGGTTTTATCAGCTCTTTAGGTCTTTACGCCCGGGCCAGCTATAGCATGGGCTTTGCCAATATTTCAAACAGCAGTACTCCTGACAGCGAACTAAAAACAAGGGGATTCGCTTTATCTGTCGGGTACCAGGTGAAGCTGTAATCTTCCGCAAAACATTGAGCCGCCTTACCATTCGTATGGCGGCTTTTTCGTGCCCTTTGCATTCTGCACAAACAACAATCTTTAATTATCTTTGCCCACCCCGGTAACTGCTGTACAACAGCTTACAAAACAGGGACAAGCACAAAGGACAATGGAATTAAGCAAGAATTTTCAGCACAAAGAAGCAGAACAGAAATGGTACCAGCATTGGATGGATAAAGGGTATTTTTACTCCACACCCGATGAACGCCCCGCCTATACGATCGTCATGCCCCCACCCAATGTGACGGGTGTATTGCATATGGGCCATGCCCTGAACAATACCGTGCAGGACATCCTGATCCGCCGCGCCAAAATGCAGGGTTTCAATACCTGCTGGGTACCCGGTACCGACCATGCCTCTATCGCTACAGAAGCCAAAGTGGTCGGCATGCTGCGCGAAAAGGGCATTGACAAGAACAAGCTGAGCCGCGAAGAATTCCTGTCCTACGCCTGGGAATGGAAAGAGAAGTATGGCGGCATCATCCTGTCACAACTGAAAAAACTGGGTTGTGCGCTGGACTGGAACCGTACCAACTTCACCATGGATAAAGAGTACTATGCTGCCGTGATGCGCGTATTCGTAGAGCTGTACAATAAAGGCTATATCTACCGTGGGGTCAAAATGATCAACTGGGACCCCAAAGCCAAAACGGCGCTCAGCGATGAGGAGGTGATCCACAAACAAACCAGTTCCAAGCTGTACTATGTACAATATAAACTGGATACTGATACTGAGGAGTACATCACAATTGCCACGGTACGCCCGGAGACCATCCTGGGCGACACGGCGATCTGCGTACACCCGGACGATCCGCGCTATGCACACCTGAAAGGCAAATACTGCTTTGTCCCTCTGCAGAACCGCCGTATACCCATCATTTTCGACGACTATATCGACATGGAATTCGGTACCGGCGCCCTGAAAGTGACGCCTGCGCACGATATCAATGACTACAACCTGGGCCTGAAATACAAACTGCCTGTGATCGATACCCTCAACGAAGACGGTACGATGAGCGAAGCGGCGGGTATGTATATCGGAGAAGACCGATTTGCCGTGCGCAAAAAGATCATTGAAGACCTGAAAGCCGCTGGCAACTATGTCAAAGAAGAAGACTACAGCAACCAGGTCGGTTTTTCCGAACGCACCGATGCCGTGATCGAACCCCGGTTGAGCATGCAATGGTGGTGCACCATGAGCGAACTCTCCAAACCCGCACTGGAAACGGTAATGGCCGGGCAAGTGGAATTTTTCCCGCCCAAATTCAAAAACCTGTACCGCCACTGGATGGAAAACATCAAAGACTGGTGCATCAGCCGCCAGCTCTGGTGGGGACAGCGTATACCGGCCTGGTACGATGCGGACGGGGATATGTACATCGCCGAAAACGAAGCCGGCGCCTATGAGCAATACAACGCTGCCAAGCCCGGCGGAAAAGCCGGTGACCTGCGCCAGGAAGACGATTGCCTGGACACCTGGTTCAGCAGCTGGCTGTGGCCCATGCAGGTATTCGGCTGGAATGAAGACCCGGCCAATAAGGAACTGGCTTACTACTACCCGACCAATACCCTGGTGACGGCCCCGGAGATCATCTTCTTCTGGGTGGCCCGTATGATCATGGCCGGCGAACACTTCATGGATCAGAAGCCATTTGACAAAGTGTACTTTACCGGTATTGTGCGCGATAAGCAGGGGCGTAAAATGAGCAAATCCCTGGGTAATTCGCCCGATCTGCTGGACCTGATCGACGTGCACGGTGCCGATGCCGTACGGTTCAGTGTGATCATCGCCTCGCCGGCCGGCAATGACCTGTTGTATGATGAAAGCATGCTGGAGCAGGGCCGCAATTTCTGCAACAAGATGTGGAACGCGATGAAGCTGGTGAAAATGTGGGAGTCCCGCGTGACTCCGGGCGATGATGCTGCGACAGCGCATTTTGCGATCGACTGGATGCAGCAGCGTGTGGGCCAGGTAGCCGCTACCGTTGAAGAGCTGATGAAAGATTTCCGCCTCAGCGAAGCGTTGAAAAATATTTATTCCCTGATCTGGGACGACTTCTGCTCCTGGTACCTGGAATGGGTAAAACCGGCCCCGGAACAAGGCATATCTGCAAAGGTTTACGAAGCCACACTGGACATTTACGAATCTCTGCTGCAATTGCTGCACCCCTTCCTGCCTTTTGTAACGGAGGAAATTTATCATTTGCTGCGCGGACAAAAAGAGGACCTGATGAACCGTCAGCTGCCTGACTTCCCTGCCGCTGACACCACGGTGCTCGACAACGGGAAAACGGTGAAAGACCTGATCACTGCGGTGCGGGATGCCCGGGTAAAAAACAACCTGAAACCTAAAGATGTGATCCGCCTCGCAGTAGATACCCAAAACAAAGGCTTGTACCAGGCGGCACAGCTGATACTGGGCAGGCAGATCAATGCAGAAGAGATCAGTTTTACGGCAGAGGCGGTACAGGGATCAATTTCACTGGTTGTCGGTACGGACAAACTCTATATGAGCAGCAATGTTGCCGTAGACACTGCTGCACAGAAGGAGCAGTTGCAGAAAGACCTGGATTACCAGAAAGGGTTCCTGCTCAGTGTGCAGAAAAAACTGGGTAACGAGAAGTTTGTCGCCAATGCAAAACCTGAGATACTGGCTGCGGAGCAGAAGAAAGAAAGCGACGCATTAGCAAAAATAAAAACTATTGAAGAAAGCCTGAGTTTATTGTAATTTTAAACGTATGAACACCGGGGCAGGGTAATTTTTTATCAGGCAGGGAACAGCAATACGCCCAGTTCCCCGTCTGCCGGAAGGCAGGCACCCCGCTCAACATAAACATAAAAAACATTCGGATGAAACGTCTGCTCTTATTTGCCTTGGCACTCAGCACGGTCAGTACCGGTATCCTGCTTGCACAGTCAAAAACCACGAAGACAGCAAATGCAAAGACCCCGGCAAAACCGAAGCATAAGCCGGCACCGGTGTTCCTGGGCAACTCGGATCAACACGGGGGCCTGATCGCCAAAAGTGTATTCGATTCCCTGGTCCGCCAGGGGCTTACGGCCAGGGATTCTGCAGGCAACCCGGTCACAGTAACGGAATTCCGCATTTACTACAAAGAGCGCAACCTGTATGAAGATTCGGCAGGCAACTATTATACCGATTATGAAATACTCACAGACTTTGCCAAAGGCAACAATCTGAACAGCTACGTAGCGATCCAGGATCGTACCAAGAATGGCGATACCGCCATCTTCGACGATATCCTTGTCATGATGCCGGACAGTGCGATAGTGCAGGGCATCGGCATGAAGTTCGCCATTGGGAGATAAACCCGGTACAGCGGTACGGATAACCTATAAGGTTTTTGAAACCTTATAGGTTTTAATGATCATGCACCCGGCAGGATTTTTTTATGCCGGTATTGTAATTTTTCAACCCTGTACTACCCCATTCCTGCCTTCAGCAATTGCCAAATTGCCGAATTATCTCATCGACAAATCTCCTTGTCCTTTTCTCAATAATTTAGCTACTTTTGTGGCCTCATTTTTAACTTAAAATCTTCATTCAAAAAATCATACTTTTTTATGGCATATGATGTTATTGTAGTGGGTAGTGGACCAGGTGGCTATGTTGCAGCAATCCGCGCGTCGCAATTGGGTTTCAAAACAGCTATCGTTGAGCGCGAAAACCTGGGCGGTATTTGCCTGAACTGGGGCTGTATCCCTACCAAAGCATTGTTGAAGTCTGCCCAGGTACTGGAGTACATCAGCCACGCGCAGGACTATGGTGTTTCTGTAGAAGGCGCCAAACATGACTTCGAAGCCGTGATCAAACGCAGCCGCGGTGTGGCCGACAAAATGAGCAAAGGCATCCAGTTCCTGATGAAAAAGAACAAGATCGAAGTCTTGAATGGCTTTGGCAAACTGAATGCAAAGAAAGAACTGGAAGTAACGGGTGCTGACGGCAAAACAGCCGTACACACTGCAAAACATATTGTACTGGCTACCGGCGCCCGCAGCCGCGAGCTTCCTGCCTTGCCGATTGACGGCAAAAAGATCATCGGCTACCGCGAAGCCATGAACCTGCCCAAGCAGCCCAAATCCATGATCGTAGTGGGTAGCGGTGCCATCGGTGTGGAATTTGCTTATTTCTACAGCGCACTCGGCACGCAGGTAACCATCGTAGAATTTATGGACCGCATCGTACCCGTTGAAGATGCCGACATCTCCAAAGAGCTGGAAAAATCGTTCAAGAAAAAAGGCATTACCGTCATGACCTCTTCTTCTGTTGAAAAGGCAGATACCAGCGGCAACGGTGTCAAAGCAACGGTAAAAACCGCTTCAGGCGAAGTAATCCTGGAAGCAGACATCCTGCTGAGCGCAGCCGGAGTATCCACCAACATTGAAAACATCGGCCTGGAAGCCCTGAACATCACCGTAGATAAAGGTCGCGTGATCGTAGACCCTTATTATAAAACCAACGTTGACGGCATCTACGCCATTGGCGATATCGTTCCCGGCCAGGCCCTGGCACACGTAGCGATGAAAGAAGCCGTGATCTGTATCGAAGCCATTGCACACAAAGAAGGCAAATTCCACCACCAACCGGAAGCACTGGATTACGGTAATGTACCGGGTTGTACCTACTGCACGCCGGAGATCGCTTCTGTGGGTATGACAGAGAAGCAAGCCAAAGAAGCCGGTTATGAAATCAAAGTGGGTAAATTCCCCTTCTCCGCCAGTGGTAAAGCCAGCGCAGCGGGTGCCCCCGAAGGTTTCGTAAAAGTGGTATTCGATGCCAAATACGGCGAATGGCTGGGTACGCATATGATCGGCTCCAACGTTACCGAGATCATTGCGCAGACCGTAGCGTCCCGCAAACTGGAAACCACTTACCACGAGCAGCTCGATGTGATCTTCCCGCACCCGACCATGAGCGAAGCGGTAAAAGACGCCATCGAAGTAGCCCTGGGCGAAGCGATCCACCTGTAAGTTTATGCTATATCTTTACAAATCCGGTTGAACAATCAACCGGATTTTTTTTATCCTGCGCAAGCAGGATGTATTACAAAAACAGCTTCCTGTATGTTGTCTGATAAGCGGGTGCAGCCCTTCATCGTTTGGGCCTGGGCGATTGCCCTGGTCCTCTTTTCCTTCTCTTTCATCGCCACTGACGGTGGTCATGTGCTATTGGGGACGGGCGGCGATGGCGCTAAAAACTATTATACCTTTTTATACCATAGCCTCTATGAACAAGCCCTATGGTTCAACGGGATGAACTATCCCTATGGCGAACATATTGTTTTCCCGGACCTTCAGCCCCTCGTGTCATCGGCCCTGATTGGCTGGCGTAAGCTGGCCCCGCTGAACCTGCAGGATGCGCTCCGCTGCATGCACTGGAGCATCTGCCTCAGCTTTGTGCTGGCCATTGTGTACAATCAGAAGATACTCCGTTTTTACAAAGTCTCCTTTGCCTGGTCTTTACTGGGCGCGGCCTGCATCACCCTGATGTCACCGCAATTGCTGCGCCTGTCCGGGCATTATGCCCTGGCCTACCCTTCATTTTCAGCGATGCTGTTTTACTTTTCCATCCGTTACCATCACAGTACGGCATGGAAGTATGGCCTGTACCTGTTCCTGCTGGGGACGCTCATGTACTTTATCCACCCTTATTTCCTGGCACTGACCTTTATATGGGTTGCTTTTTATTCCGTCGTATTTTTCTGCTCCGCCAGGAAGCAGGGCATCAGGCAGGTGCTTCGTCAGCTGCTGCCGCTATGGGTTGCGATCGTACTGATGTTTGGAGGAGTAAAGCTTTTTATGACGCTTACCGACCCGGTGCAGGACCGGCCTGCATTCCCCCATGGCGCTATGGCCTACGGGGCAACCGGTGAAGATGTGCTGACATCCGCGTATTCCCCGTTCTGGGCAATCGTACAGAAATGCATACCGGGTCTGAAAACAAGCTCCGGCGGAGAAGGCTTTTCATACATCGGCCTGGCTTGCGTTGTCATTGTCGTTTTGGCATTGATCCGCTCGTTCAGAAAAAACCGCACAGAAAATACCGCAGGCGTTTTCCCCCGTATCTGGATCGTACTTTCCCTGTTCTTTTTATTGCTGGGTATGGGAGTACCCTTTGTCTGGAATATGGAATGGTTGCTGCATTACCTTTCTGTGTTCCGGCAATTCCGTTCCCTGGGGCGCTTTATCTGGCTGTTCTACCAGGTCATTACCATCTTTAGCCTGGTGTACCTGTATCACTATTACCAGACAAGAAAAACAAAACGTTTGGCCTGGCTGCCCCCCTTGCTGCTCCTTTCCTTCTGGAGCTGGGAATGCCTGGGCTATATCCGGCATGTGCAGGGCAGTGCAGAAAAAGGCAGGGAGACCTACAGTCAGTTTTTTTCCCCAGACACCTACAATTGGTCTGCTTTTTTAGAAAAGCAGCACAGCGCTGTAACAGATTTCCAGGCGATATTGCTGCTGCCTTTTATTCACGTGGGGAGCGAAAAATGGTCGGTCGGTACGGATATTACAGACCATATGGCCTATGCTTTTAAAGCCTCCCTGGATACCAGGCTGCCTATTGTGGATGTGATGATGCCGCGAAATTCCTGGTCGCAGACAGCCCAACAGGTGAAGATCGCGGGAGGTCTCTTTGCCGACAAACCTTTGCTTGCAGCCCAGGCCGACAAACCTTTTTTAGTGCTCTGTGCCCCGGGTGCCATGTCCAACCCGGATGATGATATCCTTACCGCATCTTCCGACCTGTTGGGGGAATACGGCGGCTGCAAAGTATACGCACTTTATCCCCGGCGCCTGATGCAGACACGGGAGCTGGTCGGCCGGCAGATCAGGGCTATAGCTGCCCGGTTACAGGAAGGGGACACGGTCCTCTATGCAGATGCGGCTAAAGTCAGCATCCGGCACCAGGATACCGGCACTCCTAAACAGGCCCTGTTTGGCGCGGGCAGCACCCGTTTCGAACCCGTCCGCGAACGCCTGATCGCGGAGCTCAGTGTTTTGCCTGCCACAGACAAAGAGCAATATGAAATATCAAGCTGGGTGCTGCTCAGCGCTCAGGACTTCAGAAGCCCGGTGCTGAACCTGTCCCTGCTGGACGAAAACGGTGCGGAAATCTACCGGAAAGATGCCCTGGCCAAAGAAAGTGTGGATAATGCGGGCATGTGGTTCCGGGTAAACCTGTTCTTTGAATTGCCCGCAGCCTGCAGGAAAATCAGGTGGACCCTGTATGATGATGGTCAGGGCAGCTACCTTGCCCTGGATGAAGTGCTGCTGCGCCCGGCAAACGGCCTCGTGATCTCAAAAGACAGGGATGGGAAAATATTGGTGAACAATCATCTGCTACACGCTGCGAAGAAAAATGAATAATGAACAGTTTTCAACTATTAATGATTATTTTTTTTGATCACGGCGCCATCAGGCTGCAGCCCCTTAATGCAGCGAAATCCATACGCCCCAGCACTTCAAAAGTACCATCCGGCCTCACTTTCGCCATATCTTCTGTGGCAATAAATGAGCAGGAGTGAATATTGGCGAGGTCAATGATATTCAGTGCTCCACTCCCCTGCAGGGAGCTGTCCAAAGGGTCTTGTACATCCCGCACCAGGGCACGCAGGCTGGGTATCGGGGTAAAAATGCCATCCGCTGCCGCATAGGCCTGCGACAGCAGTTCTGTCATGCCATATTCGGAATGAACCGCTGCCAGGTTCCACTTTTCCTTTAAAAAACCATGCACCTGTGCGCGCGTCCATTCCTCTTTCCGCCCCTTCATGCCCCCGGTTTCCATCACGATGACCCCTTCCAGGTCCATGGGGTATTGTTCGGCAAAGTCCAGCAAGGCAAAGGTGACCCCCAACAGCAAGACCTTGCGGCCCTCTTGCACCAGGCTGCGCAGCTTTTCTGCCAATGCCTCCCATTCATTCAGGTAAAAACCATTGTGTTCCTGCCCGCTCCTGTCCATCAGCATCTGCGCCATATGTACCAGGGATGAACCTGAGCGTTCGAGATACGAAGGCAGCAAAGCCAGTATGGTCAGCCCCGCTACCGGGCCGTAAAACTGTTCAAAACCGGCCAGTGCCACCGTATCGTATAAGGCTCTGTCTGCGACGTAATGCTTGCTGGGTATCATCCCCGTGGTGCCGCTGCTGTCAAACACCAGTTCCGGCTCTTTCCCGGCCCCGCTGCTTATGATATGCGTCTTGAAAAAAGAGATCGGCAGGAATGGGATTTCCTCCAGGCTTGAAACAGCCCCGGGCTTTATGCGTAAGGCCTCGTGGTAGCGGCGGTACAAGTCATTGTGTTCATATTGATACCGGTACACCTGCAAGGCAAAAGCTTCAAAATGATCTTTACATGCTTTTAGGATTTCCCCACCATCAATATTGTCAAACCGCATTGCTTTTTAGATTATTTTTGAACTGGAATGTTTTGCAAAACAACAAAAAAAAGAATTGTGCCCTCTGCCGGATTTTATCACATGGGCATAAAATGCCTGGCCCTGGGCCTGGCGAGTTTGACAGCCATGGGTATCGCCTCCTGCACCAAGGAAAAAAAATCTTCGGGAAATATACCCAAGATCCAGTTTACCGGCCTTTCCGGCAATACGATCAAAGCCGGCAGCAACCAGGTCATTTACATTAACTTCAATTTTTCCGACGGCAACGGGGATCTGGGCAACAAACCTTCGTCCGGCAACTACGATATCTATACCAAAGACAGTCGCGACGACAGCAGCGAAGTCAATTATTTCTTTCCCCAGGACCTGCCCGGCAATGTAGAACCGGGTCAGGAAATGTCAGGAGTCTGCAACCTCGGCCTTTTGGGGGCGTTTGTGTTGCTGCGCCCCAGCCACCCGGACAGGGATACCGTACGGTATGAAATCTATATCAAAGACCGCGCCGGCAACGAAAGCAACCGCTTTACCACACCCGACATTTATATCATTCCCTAAAGCAAATAGGGTCTGAAGTGTTTTCTGAAAAACAATATAGAAATAAGACCGGATTTGCTATTTTTGGGACTTTAAATTCTTAAAAGAACGCTGAACAATAAATATTTTATGGCCGAAGTGATACGAATGCCCCTATTGAGCGATACGATGAAGGAAGGAGTGATAGCAGAATGGCACAAAAAAGTGGGTGACAAAGTAAAAGCGGACGATGTACTTGCCGACGTGGAAACCGATAAAGCAACCATGGAAGTGATGGGCTATGCTGAGGGTACCCTGCTCTATGTCGGAGTCGAAAAAGGCAAAGCGGCCAAAGTAAACGATGTGATCGCGATTATCGGTAAAGAGGGCGAAGATTACAAGGCCTTGCTGGATAAAGAAACTACCGGAGCGGCCGCCGCTCCGGCTGCTGCACAAAGTGCGGCTCCCGCCAAAGAAGAGGCTCCCGCCCCTCCCAAAGAAGAAAAACCGGCTGCGGCCCCGGCAGCAATCCCTGCGGGCGTGACGGTGATCAGGATGCCCCTGCTCAGCGATACCATGACCGAAGGTAAAATCGTTGCGTGGAACAAAAAGGTAGGCGATGTCGTGAAAAATGACGATGTGCTGGCCGATGTGGAAACAGACAAAGCTACGATGGAAGTAATGGGCTATGCAGACGGTACCCTGCTGCATATCGGCGTACCCGCCGGCAGTGCCGCCAAAGTAAACGATATTATCGCCATTGTGGGTAAGCCCGGAACGGATATCTCCGGTATCCTGAATGCCCCGGCTCCATCTGAGAGCAAGCCTGCCGCCCCGGCTGAAAAGCCTGCCGCGGAACAAAAAACGGAACCTGCCGCTACAACACAAGCTGCTGCGCAAAGCGGCAATGCTGCCTCCGGTGATGAGCGGATCAAAATATCTCCCCTGGCCCGCAAAATAGCGCAAGACAAAGGGATAGACCTGCACCAGCTCAACGGCAGCGGTGACGGTGGCAGGATCGTTAAAAGGGATATTGACAATTATACCCCGCAGGCAGCAAAACCTGCCGCTACGGCTGCAACAAGCAGCACTGCCCAGGCAGCACCGGTACAGGCGGGTACAGAAAGCCATACCGACACACCGGTATCGCAAATGCGTAAAATCATTGCGAAACGCCTGGCAGAAAGCAAGTTTTCGGCCCCTCATTTTTACCTGAAGATCACGGTGACGATGGACAAGGCAATGGAAGCCCGCAAGCAGATCAACGAACTGGGCGGAACAAAAGTATCCTTCAACGACCTGATCATCAAAGCGGCGGCTATGGCCCTGCGCAAACACCCGGAAGTCAACAGCTCCTGGATGGGCGACTTTATCCGCACCAACCACCACATCAGCATCGGCAGCGCCATCGCTGTAGACGAAGGCCTGATCGTTCCGGTGATCAAATTTGCAGACCAGTTGTCCCTGACGCAAATTGCTGCTACAGCAACTGACCTGTATGGCAAAGCCCGGAACAAAAAGATACAACCCAGCGAATTCAGCGGCAATACCTTCACCATTTCCAACCTGGGTATGATGGGTATCGATGAATTTACTGCGATTATTAACCCGCCGGACAGCTGTATCCTTGCCGTAGGCAACATCGTTCCTACCCCAGTGGTAGAAAACGGTACTGTCGTTGTCCGCCAGATACTGAAACTGACACTCAGCTGCGACCACAGGGTAGTAGACGGCGCCGTAGGAGCAAAATTCCTGCAAACGCTGAAAACCTTTATTGAAAACCCGGTGACCATGCTGGCCTGATCTTAAAAAGCAAGAGCCGAAAGGCTCTTTCTTTTTACACGCCCATTTTTAAAAACAGCGCTTTACACCTATGGCACGCTCCATCAATGCCAGATCCATTACAGGCTTTATCCTCCTGCTGCTGCTCAGCGGAACCTTCGTGTTCTCTGCCGTGACCAAGTTCATTACGATAGAACCTTTCGAATGGACCTTTATGGATATGGGCCTTTCCGGGCCATTCTCTTTTTTCCTGGCCCGCTTTTTCGTGGGCTTCGAATTCCTGCTGGCCTTTTTCATGCTCGCACACCTGTACCTGAAGCGCTTCACTTACCCCCTGACCATCCTGTTTCTGCTGGCGATGACCCTTTACCTGGTCATCCTGCTGGCCACCAAAGGGAATAATGTGGATTGCGGCTGCTTTGGTGATGCCCTGCCCATGTCGCCGGTCGTCAGCATTGCCAAAAACCTGGTCCTGCTGGCCGTGACACTGATCCTTTCCAGGATCTATGCCGTAAAACCCTACCGCTTTTCCGGCCTGGTTGCCGCCGCAGGTACGGCAGCGATGATGGCCCTGCCTTTCCTGTTTGTACCGTATGAGCAAAAGTCCAGCCCGCTCAACCTGAACCCCCTGTACCGCGATACGGCTTACCAACCTTCGGTAGAATTGAGAAAAGGGAAACACCTGGTAGCGTTCCTGAGCCTGGGCTGTCCGCATTGCCGGAATGCCGCCCGTATTTTCAAGGATATATATGCTGCCGACAGTACTATCCCCATTTACATGGTACTGTACGGTTACGCCTCCGATACTGCAGAGTTTTTTACAGATACCAAAGCCGGTACAGTGCCGCACTTTGTGTACCACAATTCCCCGGAATTCATCAAAATGGCCGGTAAATTCGTACCCTCCATTTTTTGGATCAACAATAGTATTAAAGAGCGCAGGGTGACCTATGTACAGCTGAATGCTGACTTGCTCAGAAACTGGAAAAAAGATTGATATATGGCAGCCCTGGATGACAACCTGGAAGATTATGAAGATGATGATGAGGTAGACTCCTCCGGCGGAGAAGCTGTGCTGGAAGAACGGGAGCGCTTTATCGTCAACAAAGGCCAGGAACCGGTACGGATAGACAAGTTCCTGCAAAACCGCCTGGAAGGTGCCAGCCGCAGCAAAGTGCAGCAGGCCCTGGATGACGGCCATATACTGGTAAATGGCAAAATTGTCAAATCAAACCACAAGGTCAGGCCGGGGGAAGAAATTGTCATTTTCGAGACACGACCTTCGCAGCTGTACGAGATCGTACCAGAAAATATACCCCTGGCCATCGTCTATGAAGATGAGGATATCATGATCATCAACAAACAGGTGGGCATGGTAGTGCATCCCGGCTGCGGCAACCCCAGGGGCACCCTGGTCAACGGTCTTTCCTATTACCTCAAAAAGGAGGAAACAGAGGCCCTGCCCCGTATAGGCCTGGTGCACCGTATCGACAAGGATACCAGCGGCCTGCTGGTCATTGCCAAGACGGAAGAAGCCATGCCTAAAATGGGCAGCCAGTTTAAAAACCATACGGTACACCGCCGCTACATTGCCCTGGTCTGGGGCAATATGGAAGAGGATGAAGGCACCGTAGTAGCCCATATCGGCCGCCACCAACGCTTCCGCAAGATCATGGCGGCTTACCCCGAAGGCGATCACGGCAAAGAAGCCATCACCCATTACAAAGTACTGGAACGTTTCAATTACGTTACCCTGCTGGAATTAAAGCTGGAAACCGGCCGTACCCACCAGATCCGGGTACATATGAAGCATATCGGCCACCCTTTGTTCAACGATGCTACCTATGGTGGCGATTATATTGTAAAAGGCACCGTATTTACGAAGTACAAGCAGTTTGTAGAAAACTGCTTTAAACTGATGCCGCGGCATGCCCTGCACGCCAAAGAACTGGGCTTTGTACATCCCCGTACCGGAGCGCAGGTGATGTTCGACTCGGAGATTCCCGAAGACATGACAGCCGTGATCGAAAAATGGCGTACCTATATTTCCGGCATGACCCAGCAACTGAAAAACAAGATCGATAACGGATAATCTTTGCACCGGCATTTGTTTTCCCGATAAAATTTTTACCTTTAAGCTTCTTATTTATTACACAACAGGATTATGAAAATCAATAAGTACCTTACTTTTACCCTCGTGACATTGTTAACCCTTAGCCTGGTCATACAGAGCTGCAATAAAAAGGGGCTTCCTCACCGTAAATACAGGGGTCAGGCGCCCAGGGGGCCCAGCAAATAAGCTTCACTACCCTATTTGAGTGCAAAGGATATTAGATATCAGTCCATTGGCTGGTCTTTGGTATCCTTTTTCCGTAGGAATTGTCTATATTTACAGAGAAGTCTTTTGAAAACGGTACTGACCATATTTTGTTTACTGCTGGGCGCAGTGCGCGGATTTTCCCAGGCGGGTTATGATACGGTCAAGGTGTATTTTCCTATCAATATTATCGTACCCGACCGTGCCGCTACTGAGGCTATGGACAAAGCCCTCTCGCTGATCGGGCAAAAAAACTGCCTGATCTATGGCTATGCAGATTATCTCGGCAACGAACCCTCCAACCTGGACCTGGCCATAGGAAGGGCCAATAACGTACGCAAATACCTGCTGGAGCACGGGGTCTTACCCGGCCAGATCCTGATCTGCGAAGGCATAGGCCAGGTAAACCGGAATGTGGTCCAAAGCAGGGAAGGATTCCCGGAAGACCGGCGTGTAGATATTTTTATCAAAAGAGGAGGCGCCGAAAACAAAGGACATACCATCACCTTCAAGCCGGCACCCGATACCGGTAAAAAGAAAATGCAGGTGTCCGAGATCACGAGAAAAGGTGTCCTGGTCCCGGTTAAAACCATTCCGAAAAAAGATCCGCCTCCCGATACGGTAAAACCCGTCGTGGCAGCAGAAAAAAAAGTACCCAAAAGAGTAGCTCCGCCCAGGCCTGCTGTGCAACGGCCGGCGTCCGCCATCAATTTTGACAACCTGAGCAAACTCAAAGCGAATGACGTATTGCGGGTAGAGAACATTCATTTCCTGCCTACCAAACATATCATTACAGAAGAAAGCGAACCCATATTGAGAGCGCTGCTGCAGACGATGCTGGATTTCCCGGACCTGGCGATCCGGATTGAAGGGCATGTCTGCTGTATCCGTGGGGCCGGAGATGCCCTGGATACGGATACCTACGAGCTAAAACTTTCTGAAAACCGCGCCAAACATATTTACCTGTACCTGATCACTAACGGTATCGACGGTACCCGGATCGAATATGCCGGTTTTGGAAAAAGCAGGCCCATCGTTGCCGAAGAAAAAACAGAAGAAGACGCGCAAAGAAACAGGCGTGTAGAGATCCGCGTCTTAAGAAATTAAACATGAACACCAGCAAAGCCACGCGCTACAAGACCATTGCTTCACCGACGACATCCGCATTCAAAGACAGGGGCAGCCGTTTCCTGGGCTATACCTTTCCTGTGCGGGACAAAGAAGACATAAAAAACCGTTTGCGTGAGGTCAAAAACGAGCATCCCAAGGCAACCCATCATTGCTTTGCCTACCGGCTCGGTACGGAAGGCCTGGATTTCAGGGCTGCCGACGACGGAGAACCTTCCGGAAGTGCCGGCCGGCCTATATTGGGGCAGATAGACAGCGCAGGCTGCACAAATGTGCTGATCGTTGTCGTCCGCTACTATGGCGGTACGATGCTGGGTGTACCCGGGCTGATCAATGCCTACAAGACCAGCGCCGCCGAAGCCCTGGCAGCAGCAGCATGGGAAGAAAAATGGATCACACAAACCATTGAATTATCCTTCGATTATAACGCCATGAGCGAGGTATTGTACCTGCTGAAGCAAAATGAGGCGGAAGTGCTGCGCCAGGACCTTCAGTTGTTTTGTACTGTAACAGCTGCCGTACCTTTGCCGTATGAGGAGCAATGTGCCGGCCAGCTGCTGCAGATCAGGGGCCTGCAACTCAAAAAGATATAGGTAGTGGAGCAGGCAGAAAAATATACCCGGCTGATCAAAGAAGAGGCGAAAAGGCTGGGCTTTATGCAATGCGGTATTGCGGCAGCTACGGAGCTCACAGAAGATGCGCACAGGCTGGAGCAATGGCTGCACCAGGGCTTCCAGGGCAAGATGGCCTATATGGAAAACCATTTCGACCTGCGTATTGACCCGCGCAAACTGGTGCCCGGGGCACAATCCGTCATTACGCTGCTGCTCAACTATTTTCCCGAAGATCAGCAGCAGGCAGAGGCACCTAAAATTGCCAAATACGCCTGGGGCAAGGATTACCATTACGTGATCCGCGAAAAGCTGAACGAATTGCTGGACTTTATCAACACACACATAGGGGCCGTCAGCGGCCGCGGCTTCGTAGACAGCGCTCCTGTACTGGAACGCAGCTGGGCTGTCCGTTCCGGCCTGGGCTGGGTAGGTAAAAATGCCAATCTCATCAGCAAGCAAACCGGTTCTTTCTTTTTTATCGCTACCCTGATCTGCGACCTGCAGCTCGTGTACGATGTGCCTTTTACGACGGACCATTGCGGCACCTGCACCCAATGCCTGGATGCCTGCCCTACCGGGGCTATCGTAGCCCCCACACAAATTGATGGGAGTAAATGTATCTCCTACCTGACCATCGAACTCAAAGATGAATTGATCCCGAAAGAGCTGGAGGATAAAATGAGCGGATGGGCATTTGGTTGCGATATCTGCCAGGATGTGTGCCCCTGGAACCGTTTTTCCAAAGCGCATAAGGAACAGCATTTTCAGCCCCTGCCCCAGGTACTGGACCTGTCTCAAAAAGAATGGGAAGCCTTGTCAGAAAACAGTTTCAGGACTTACTTCAGGCAATCGCCCATAGCCCGCACCAAATGGAAAGGCATGCAGCGCAATATCAGGGCGATAAAATCAGGAGATTAATCGGTAGCAGAATCGCGGATGTTGACAATGGTAGAGTCCTGCTGTATGGCCTCAAGCGCACCGGGCATCATCGGCTCTTCTTCGTATTGTTCGGCTTTATTCAGCTGAACCAGCCATTTTCCGTCGATCCTGACCAGGGTGATCAGCTGCTGCTCTTCGAGCTTGGAGGTATTGTAGCTGACTACAGCTTTATCGCCTGTTTCCTTTACATCCAGTATGTTGATCTTCAGCTTACGGCCCTCGGCCTTTACCGAATCCGGAACCATATTCAGGTAATCTGCCTGGTCCAGTAATTCGCGCGTCGTAGAGTCTGAAACGGTCTTTGCTTCTTCCAGGTCGGCCTTGGCTACGCTGAGCAGGAACTTTTCCGCTACAGCTTTAGGATTATTGGAGGTACAGCCTGCAAGGCAGATGGCAAAACAAACAATGGTCAGAAAGGACAAGACTGGTTTTCTCATGCGGCTCGGTAAATTACAGCGCGAAGCTACTATTTATAGCTGATTGCACAAACAGTTGTACTGTGCGTGTTATCAAACAGGTTGTCGATCGCAACGTACTTCTTCCCGGAGCTGCTGATCGTCGGGCTGAGGTAAACGGAATCCGCTGTTGCCCGCAGGAGCAGCTTATACACCAGCTCGGAGCAATACATCCGGTCGTCTGTCGCAAGGTCGAATGCCGCGTCGAAACGGGTACGCTGTTTAAGGGCGAGATGCATGTTATACAGGAAGCGTTGCTGTGCCACGCTATCCAGGTCATAGCGCACCAATGCCCAGCGGGTATGCTGCTCCGGTCTGATAAACGACTGCACCGGTTCGTACCGGATATACCCTCCGGGATTATCGTTTCCCCCTATGATATGGGTCACATAAAGGCCGGAATCCGTACGGCTGAGGATACCGCAATGGGAATATTGCTGATCGCGGGCATTCAGCCTGGAGAATAATTTGCTGAGTTCATCTTTACCGCAACGCAATACGATATCGCCATTGCGGGCAAGTGCCAGGGCGGAGTCATTGACCGTATGATACCTTATTGTTTCCCGGGCCTCATGCTTCCCGGAACAGGAAGGCAGTACCAGGCCGACCCCGCAGCAGAAGTATACAGCAATAGTTTGTACCCGGTAATTCATGTTCATAGAAAAAAGAAAAGCTGACCGTTTGCACGGTCAGCCCTGGATAAAAATTTTATCGCGCATAGATTAACTCGCCAGAAAATCTTTCACTTTGTCTTTGTGAACGATGTTTTCTTTAAAGGTGTAAGCACCTGTTTTAGGACTGCGTACGGCTTTGATTACTTTTGTGTAATTCTTAGCTTCTGCGGCCTGTTTAGGGTCTTTTTTAATCGCGGTTTTAGCTGCTTTTGCCATTACTCAGATATTTTAAGAAGTTGAAGTAAATTTATTTGATTTCTTTATGAACGGTCACACGTTTCATGAGCGGATTGTATTTTTTCAATTCGATACGCTCAGGAGTGTTCTTTTTATTCTTGGTGGTAATGTAACGGCTGGTTCCCGCTAAGCCGCTGTTTTTATGCTCTGTGCATTCCAATATTACCTGTACGCGGTTGCCTTTCTTTGCCATTGTATTGAATGTTTTGCTGGATTAATTACTAGATTTTGTGACCTTCTGCACGCAGTTGTTTTACTGTAGCGAGCAGGCCATTTTTGTTGATGGTACGCAGTGCTTCGGTAGACAGTTTCAGGGTGATCCATTTGTCTTCTTCAGCAAGGTACATGCGTTTTACCTGCAGATTAGGCATAAAACGGCGTAATGCTTTCTTATTTGAAAAGGACACTTTATGTCCTACCATTGGTCTTTTTCCGGTTATTTGACAAACTCTTGCCATAATTGTATTTTTTTAAGGACTGCAAAGGTGCGGCTTTTTACTGAAACAACAAAATATTTTTTATTTGCGTTCACAAAAATTTCTTATTCTTCGCCGTTTTGCAAAAGTACACCTTTCTTGCGGCATCTATTGCTATGCCCTGTGGCCCCTGTCTCTTTAGACCTGCAAGGTTTCAAAACCTTACAAGTCTTGGTTTTCCTATTGCACAGCCGCGGCAGGGGCCTGACCCTCACGGGCGTTCTGTGCCGCCAATATCTCTTCACGGTGCGGGCTGACGAGCTCACTGATCTCGGCATCGCTGATATCCAATGCCTTACCATCCCCGGCCAGTACAAACCAGGGACGCGGCTTCCCGAACGGATACGCTCCATACACGATCACGGGAGTGCCTTTCAGCACTACTTTACCGTCCTGCAACTTCCATTGGTCGGCCCAGCCGTACAGGAACTGTGCCTGCTCGGCCCAGAGGCGCATACAGCTGTGCGATGCCGGGTACCCGGGCAGATCATACTGGTGAAAACCTACCCCGCCGAAATTGCTGACGTTGAAATTCCATTTCAGGATCCATTCATTATCTACCGTACTCCGGGTCTCCTTTGCCTGCCAGTTGCAGAAAAAGAGACCTGTTGGGGTTTGCGAGGCCTTTTTGCCCATATTCGTAGGGCCGGAAAGGACGAGATTGCCGTTTTCATAAGCCGCAAACGCCTGTGTAGGATAGGAGAAAAAAATGATCTTGCGGATATCTTTCAGTGAAGGGGCTGTAGCCGGAAAGGGCATATAGGCTTTTATATCTTCCAGGTATTGATCCGGCACCAGGAAACTGTCCAGGCGGGGCAAATGTTTTTCGTCTACCCTGTTGATCGCCGCAATGATATTCTTATGGGCATATCCCCCGAAACTATCCTTTAGCTTCCAGACTGCTTTCTTTTCAAAATGGTAGTTGATCAGGACCCTTTCCGGTACCGGTGCTTCCTTCGCTACCGGTGGAGCTGCTGGAGCCGCTGTGCCTGCTGGTTCCGGTTCCTGTGGCTTATTTTGTTTGCAGGCTGTGTATGATATGGAGCTCAGTAAAATGAAAAACCAGGCTTTTCTATTCATATAGTGATGTTGTTCGTTGTGCCGCAAATATCTACGAGAAAATCCATTCCTCCTATGGCTTTGCGCTAAAATTTTCTGCTGCAGCATGGGAAAACACCTTCTTTAAGATAATGTTGCTACACTGTAGAGCAGGTGATGCGGCAGATCAGTTATCATAGAACAGTTTACAGCGCCCGGAAACGGAATCTGCTGTATACTTTCGGGCATAGTCCCCATAGCATTCCCTGACGGCAGCGTGCCCTTTTCTAGCTGGTAATCCGAAGGATTCCGTAAATACGGAGTCGGTGTTTTTCGTAGTATAGGTACACTTGCAGGTATAGTCTCTTTTGCAGGAAACCAGTGCCATCAGGGAGAGTAATACAAGAGTTTGTTTCATAGAACTTAAAATACGGCTATAAACAGGAAAGCCGGTGCGTAAGATCGGAAATATTTACCAGCTACCGCCCGCACCGCCACCACCGGAGGAGCCGCCACCAAAGCCACCGAAGCCACCACCGCCGGAGGAACCGCCCCAGCCGCCACCGCCCCATCCGGACGAAGAACGGTGCCTGTTGCTCAACATGGCTGCCGCTATCCAGCCTGCGCTGTCCAGCATACCGCCGCCGCCGCCACCACGGCCGCCACGGCCGATAATGCCGACTAATATCAAGATGATGATGAAAAGAACAATACCCGTACCGACACCGCCACCTTTTCGTGCTGCGGCTTTCGGTTCTGCTTTGTACTCGCCTTTCGCAGCCAGTATAATAGCGTCTACAGCCTCATCGAAACCGGCATAGAAGTTGCCGTCTTTGAAGTTGGGCTCCATCACATCGCGGATGATCTGGCCCAGCAGGCCGTCAGGAAGGACTCCCTCCATGCCATAGCCGGTGGTGATCCATATCTTGCGCTGCTCGCGGGCGGCCAGGATCAGGATACCATTGTCCTTTTTTTTACCGCCAATGCCCCATTTATTGTACAGTTGAACGGTATAGTCTGCGATATCGTACTGCCCGATGCTTTCTATTGTCACGATGGCGATCTGCGTAGACGTCGAGTCGTTGTAAGCCCATAGCTTTTCTTCCATTTGTGCCTCTTCCCTGCCTTTCAGGAAACCGGCCAGGTCGTTGACCAGGCGCGGAGGATTGGGCGGCGGCGGGAAATCCTTGTCCGATGCCATAACGCTGCGCGCCATGCCCAGCAGGAACAAAACAAGCAGTAAATATTTTTGCGGTACAAACTTCATTTTCCAAATACGATTTCGTCGGGTAATTCATTTTTATTTTCAAGGCCTTTGTCAGGGAAGTGTTCGATAAGGCTTTGCCCTACCGCCTCTACGCAGGCACAGATACCATCCTTCAGGTAGCCTTTGGCCAGGTAAAATTTCAGCTGATCCGCCTTGGCTTCCCAGTACTTTTTGCCGCCCACTTTGTCATTAATGCCTTTATCGCCGGCTATGGCAAACTGGCGGTCCTTGATGGCCAGGTACAACAGCACGCCATTCTGCTCCGCCGTTTCGTGCATCTTCAGCTGTACGAAGATCTGTTCACAACGCTCCACCGGATCTACCAGCGGGCAATGCGATTCGGCATATACGCGGATCTCGCCGGTACTGCGGCGCTCTACTGATGCTATTGCTGCGGCCACTGCATCCTGTATCTCTTTGTCCAGCAAGGGCTTTTTTTTGAAAAAGGAAAACATACGCTGATGAATAAAAGAAGCGCAAAACAGGTACATACACTGTAACCCGTTTTGCGCTCTGTTCGGTTTAAAAATTAGAATTTAACCTGGGGCGCCTTTTGAGCGGCAGCGTCTGCTTCGAAAGTACCGCGTACTTTAAAGCCCAGCATACCGGCAAAGAGATTGTTCGGGAACACACGGGTCTTCACATTATAGGCCTGCACCGACTCGTTGTAGTTTTTGCGCTCTACAGAGATACGGTTTTCTGTTCCGGCAATCTCGTCCTGCAGTTTGAGGAAGTTGATGTTTGACTTCAGCTCGGGGTACGCTTCATTAACCACCATCAGCCGGCCCAGGGCCTGGCTCAGTTCGCCTTGTGCCTGCTGGAATTCTTTCAGTTTTTCAGGCGACAGATCGTCCGGATTTACCTGTATAGAGGTTGCTTTGGCACGGGCATTGATCACTTCCGTGAGCGTGCTTTTTTCAAAATTGGCGGCACCTTTTACTGTTTCCACCAGGTTGCCGATCAGGTCGGAGCGACGCTGGTATTGGTTTTGTACCTGGCTCCATTTTGCTTTTACATCTTCATCAAGGCCTACAAGGCTGCGCTGGATGTTGCAGGACATGCAGCCGCCGATAAAAATGATGGCTACTAAAACAAGGATAACCGGTAAGGACTTTTTCATTTTTGTTTGCTTTTTTAGTTGGGGCAAAGATATTATTTAAAACATCCGCTCGTGTTAAAGCGGGTAAAATTCACCTACAAATCGCCGAATTGCGGCCGAACCACGATGGTTTCCAGGTCGGTACCTGCAGACAGCTTATAGCTGGTCCAAACCAGCTCTGCAATATCTGATGCCGGTATCATACGCTCCTCGGCCACACCGCTGCTTTGCCAGCTGCGGCTGTAGGTAGCCCCCGGGCAGAGCGCCGTCACTTTGATGTGGTGCAGCTTCAGTTCTTCCCTCAGGTTGTCGGAAAAACCAAGCAGCGCGTATTTGCTGATGCTGTACGATCCGCCCTGAGGGTAGGCCTTCAGGCTGGCCACAGAGCACATATTGAAGATATGCCCGCTTTTCCGCTGCTTCATACCCGGCACTACACCCCGCGTGATCGCATAGGCGGCATACACATTCAGCTGCATCATCTGCTCCAGCTGCCCCTCCGGTTCATCGCAGAGATCGCCGGGCAAGAACATGCCTGCATTATTCACCAATATGTCCACAGGCCCCAGGCTGTCCAGCGCAAAGCGGGCAAAAGCCAGGGCGGTCTCTTTATTGCTCAGGTCGGCCGGCATCGTGTACACAGCAGCGGCACCAAGCTTGTTCAGCTCGGTACGGATGGTGTCCAGTTCCTGCTCCTGGCGGGCACAGATACACAGGGCAAAACCTTCCTGCGCAAAGCGACGGGCTATAGCGGCACCGATGCCGTGCGTAGCACCGGTAATGATCATAGTCTTCATAGATACTTATAGTTTTGTGTTGTTCTTGTGGCGGTCGGCATCACGCAGGGTTTTCTTCTCCATATTTCTGGCAAAGGCTGCGCCCAGGTCTACCCCGGTCTGGTTGGCCAGGCACAGCAGCACCCACAGCACATCAGCCATTTCATCGGCCATATCTTTGCCTTCGTCGCTTTTTTTAAACGACTGGTCGCCGTATTGACGCACCATCAGGCGCGACAGTTCCCCCACTTCTTCTACCAGTATGCCCAGGTTCGTCAATTCCGAAAAGTAGCGAACACCGATGGTTTTGATCCAGACATCGACTTGCGCCTGCGCCTGGCTAAGCGTGATTTCACTCATTTATTTGTTCAATTTTTTTGTTTGTCTACCCAAAAAGTGTGACCTTACGCATCTCAAAAAACACCTCTTATTCCTATGCCTGTATATTCGTCTGATGTGGAAGCGGCCAACGCGCTAAAGGTACAATTTGAAGCGCTGAAAAAAGCGATCGGCGGCGTTATTGTCGGACAACATGATGTAGTGGATCAATTGCTGATCTCCATGCTCTGCAACGGGCACAGCCTGCTGGTAGGGGTCCCGGGACTGGCCAAGACCCTGCTCATCAAGACGGTAGCCGATGTCATGGACCTTTCCTTCAAACGCATACAGTTTACCCCGGACCTGATGCCCAGCGATATCGTGGGCGCCGAGATACTCGACGAGCACCGCAACTTTAAATTTGTCAAAGGCCCGCTGTTTGCCAACATCATCCTGGCGGACGAGATCAACCGTACACCGCCCAAGACACAGGCCGCCCTGCTGGAGGCCATGCAGGAAAAGAATGTTACCGCAGGCGGGGTATTGTACAAACTGCCCAGCCCATTCTTCGTGCTGGCTACACAAAACCCGATTGAGCAGGAAGGCACTTATCCACTGCCCGAGGCGCAGCTGGACCGCTTTATGTTCATGATCCACCTGGACTACCCTTCCTTTGCAGACGAAGTCAACATCGTAAAAAACACCACGGGAGCGGGTACTGCAGTAGTCCCTAAAGTAATGGATGCCGATACCATCGCCTATTTCCAGGAACTGGTACGCCGCGTACCGGTAGCCGATAATGTACTGGAGTATGCAGTAAACCTGGCGCAAAAAACCAGGCCGTCCAATAGCAATGCCCCTTCTGCCACCCAGCAATACATTGCGTACGGCGCAGGCCCCCGTGCATCGCAATACCTGGTGCTCAGCGCCAAATGCCATGCTTTACTGAAAGGCAAATACTCTCCCGATATAGAAGATGTGAAAGCCATGGCCCTGTCTGTATTGCGGCACCGCGTGGTCCGCAACTACAAGGCGGAAGCGGAAGGCGTATCACAGGAAGAACTGATCCGGCAATTATTGTAAATTTTTCTTACCCTTGTAAACCTATAAGGTTTTTTAAAACCTTATAGGTTTGTCTTGAAACATGAACAGCCTGCAACACCTTATCGAAGCCGAAACCAAAGCAGCCGCCCTGTTTGAAGCGGTGCAGCAAAGGCAGCTGATACAGGCGGGGAAGACAGAAAAAGAGCTGAACAGCGAAATTTTCGACCTGGCCTTCGAACTATTTGGCATCCGGCAATACTGGCACAAACGGATTGTACGCGCGGGCAGGAATACCCTGCTACCCTATGCCGCCAACCCGGAGAACCTGACTTTGCAGGCAGACGATATCCTGTTTTTTGACTTCGGACCGGTATTCGAGCAGTGGGAAGCAGATTTCGGCCGCACTTATGTACTCGGCAACGATACCCGTAAGCTGAAACTGGCCACCGACGTGGCCCTGGCCTGGCAGCAGGGCAAGGCCTTTTATGAGGCGCACAGGGCAACGCTTACAGGTGCTGACTTTTACCAATATACCAAGGAGCTGGCCTTACAGTACGGATGGCACTATGGCAACATCCACTGCGGGCACCTGGTCGGTAATTTCCCGCATGAGACCATCATAGGCGACGAAGAAATCCACTACATACACCCCCATAACCATACCCTGATGTCGGCTCCTGACCAGCACGGCAACACACGGCACTGGATCTATGAAATCCACTTTATCGACGAAGCAGCGGGAATTGGCGGGTTCTTTGAGCAGCTGCTGGCATGATGAGACTTGATTACTGCCTCCAAATTATCAAATTGATATTCAAATTAGCACCTATACTGCCCACCCCTATCCCCTCCAAGGAGGGGAAACCAGCGATACAACCTGTTGACAGTCATTTAAAATAAGGCATGAAATAGTCAGGATAGATGCACAGATCCCTCCTGCGTCGGGATGACAGCGTGCGGATGAGCGTTACCTCATTGTCAAATTGCCAAATTCACTAATTGACTAATTGCCCATTTTCAAATTTTCAAACAGCACATCTTCAAATCAATCACCGGATTGTCCGGATAGATGCACAGATCCCTCCTGCGGCGGGATGACAGCGTGTGGATGAGCGTTACCTCATTGTCAAATTGCCAAATTCACTAATTGACTAATTGCCCATTTTCAAATTTTCAAACAGCACATCTTCAAATCAATCACCGGATT
>JAEUVW010000401.1 GCA_016786525.1 Chitinophagaceae bacterium | reverse complement strand
GCCCAATATGTAAACGATCCGGGTAGCAGTGCTCCTGTTTCCGTACCGGCTTCTTACATGATGGTATCCAATAACCCGGGCGGACCGGCTCCCGTACTGGCCTTCTCCGGTCAGAATTCGATGAGCAACTTTAATGGTATTCATACGGCCTACTCCCAGTACAATACATTTTTTGCCAATGACTATAGTATGGTCTACAAAGACAAATCTTTCAGCTCCCCTACCTTCAGGTTGGCAGAAGAAATGACAACGAGTACCGTGCTAAGCGTATCTCCTAATCCTTTTATCAATACCTTATCGCTGGTCTTGCCGCTCAAAGGCCATTACGAGATCAGCATTACCGGTATAGACGGCAGGCGTGTGTATGCGCAGGATGGCGACTTTGAAGAGATGCAGCAGGCTGTGATCAACACCGCTTCTTTCAGCCCGGGCATGTATATCATCAACGTGCACACAACAGACAACAGCATCAACTTTACGAAGCAGATACTGAAGTAAAGTACGATAACCATACAAGACAACGACCGGGCTCCTGACTAAAGGAGCCCGGTTTTTTGTGTACATAACATAAACTTATTCCCGGTCTGTGTTCATTACCCGGAAAATAGCGATACTTTTAGATAACCAAAATGTACCATTATGCTATGGCGTACATTCAACGGAAAGGCCATACAAGTGCCGATCCACGATGCAGTAGAAACTGCCATCATCCGGGAAACAGAAGCAGGCAACAGGCTTAAAGTCTGTATCGGTACCGACTCCCAGGTACACGCCGCCGACACCCATTTTGCTACCGTCATTGTCTTTGTCCGCGAAAAGCACGGAGCCTTTATGTACATCCACAACGAACGAACGACGCAGCGTTTTTCGGTAAAGGAGCGCATGCTGGCCGAAGTGGCGAAAAGCATTGATATCGCGTACCAGCTCTGCGACCTGTTCACACAGTACAACGTGGATATGGAAGTGCATGCCGATATCAATACCAACCCGCAGTTTCGCAGCAACGAGGCCCTGCGTGAAGCGATGGGCTACATCCTCGGTATGGGCTTTGCATTCAAAGCCAAGCCGGATGCTTTTGCCAGCAGCTGTTGTGCGGATAAGATGGTGAATTAGCTGCGTTGATTTTTTGTGCTGCTTTGCGGATCCCGGATCCGCCTGGTTCTTTATCCGTATGCTTTCGGAACATAGGGGTTAGCGGTGGTGGCGGATCACAAATCTACATCATCCGGCGTTCGACATGCCCTACGGGAAATGTCGGGTAGCAAAGTACTCATAATGGTGTACCCTCTGCTCCCCTCCAGGGGAGTTGTCCGCAGGGTTGAGGTTTTTTACAGGCCAGGTCAGTAACAGCAATGACTAGGTACAGATCCCTGCGGGATGAGGGTAGGGTATACGGATTTTTCTATCCTATACAAACATTCCGCAGCCAGCCTGCGGCAGGCTGGGAATCTGTAGGCGATCTCACATTTTTCCGTGTTACAGAAGAAGATCCTATCAAGCGGAATCGAAGCTCATTCGAAAACCCAATATTAATTTTTCCACCGCATGATCGCCATATAGGCAAAGCCCCTATCTTTGCGCTCCGAAATTTACATCGTTAAACACAAGATCGTTTTTCAACAATGTACAAAAACTTCAAACAATCAATGATCGATACACAGCCTGTGTATGCTGATTGTAGTTTTTCACCTGCTGCTATAAGACAGGTGTTTTTTGCTGCTTCCCCTTTCTGCTACGCGCGACGTTGATTCCGGATAGGGTTTGCCTCCAGGGGCAAATGAGACTCCGGCAATTTTAAGGTCAGTAATCCGATTTATTCATCCCGGGCACCCTTGTGTCGCCTGGTCATTCTTTCTGTTTCAAAAAAATGGAAAACAAATTTGTTGTGGTGGCAGCCAATGCCAGCCACTATGCTTTCGCGCAGCTGATCTGCGACGAAATGGAGCGCTCTGCCAAAGTAAGAGGCACCGGCATTGCCAAAAGAGAAGCCGCTTACATCCGTCAGAAGATGGAAGAGGGCAAAGCTGTGATCGCCTTTGCCGCAGATGGTTCCTGGGCGGGGTTTTGCTATATCGAATCCTGGAGCAACAGCAACTATGTCGCGAACTCTGGCCTCATCGTGGCGCCCCAGTACCGCAAACACGGCATCGCACGCCTCATTAAGCAAAAAGTATTTGCGCTCAGCCGCACCTTGTACCCGCAGGCCAAAGTGTTTGGCCTGACCACGGGGCAGGCCGTGATGCGCATCAACTCTGAGCTTGGGTACAGGCCCGTGGTGTATGCCGAACTCACCCAGGACGATAAATTCTGGGAAGGCTGCAGGAGCTGCGTCAATTTCGAAATCCTGACCATGAAAGAGCGGAAGAACTGCCTGTGCACGGCTATGCTGTACGATCCGGCAGAGGAGCGGCAGACGCCTGTACCGGGGCTGCAAAAGATCAGCGCCGCAAACCTGTTTAAAAAGATCAGACGAAAATTATCTGTTCACAAAACAAAAAACAACGACTATGAAAAAAGCAGTACTGGCCTATAGCGGCGGACTGGATACCACCTACTGTGCCGTGCACCTGCAGCAGGAGCGGCAGCTGGAAGTGCATGCCGTAACGATCAACACCGGCGGCTTCAGCCCGGAAGAAATAAAAGATATTGAGAAGCGTGCCTACGCTTTAGGGGTGGCCTCCTTTACCGCCATTGATGTAACGCAGCAGTATTACAGGGATTTCGTGCGCTTCCTGATCTTCGGCAATATGCTGAAGAACGGTACCTACCCGCTGAGCGTCAGCGCAGAGCGCGTGGTACAGGCCGTAGCCATTGCGGAGTTTGCGCAAAAGATCGGGGCTGACTATGTGGTGCATGGCAGTACCGGTGCAGGCAACGACCAGGTACGTTTCGACGGTATTTTCCAGGTGATGATACCGGGGATTGAAATCCTGACCCCTATCCGCGACGCCCGCCTGAGCAGGGAAGAAGAAATAGCCTACCTGAAGCAACATAATATTGAGTTTGATTTCCTACGCGCTGTGTACAGCATCAACAAAGGGCTTTGGGGCACTTCTGTAGGCGGTAGAGAAACGCTGAGCTCCTCAGCTTATTTGCCGGAAGAAGCCTGGCCGACACCACTTACTAGAACAGGTCCGGAGCAGATCGACATCACTTTTAAAGAAGGGGAGCCTGTTGCCCTCAACGGGCAGTACTTTGAAGACCGGGTGGCCCTGATCAGTTCCTTACAGCAGCTTGCACAACCCTATGGCATCGGCCGGGACATCCACGTCGGCGATACCATCATCGGCATTAAGGGCAGGGTAGGCTTTGAAGCCGCGGCACCGCTGCTGCTCATCAAAGCGCACCACTTGCTGGAGAAGCATACCCTCACCAAATGGCAGATTTACTGGAAAGATCAGCTCAGTACCTGGTATGCGAACTGGCTGCACGAAGGCCAGTTCCTGGATCCTGTGATGCGCAATATGGAGAAGATGCTGGCGGACACCCAACAAACCGTCAGCGGTACTGTGTCCGTCATGCTGGAGCCGAAACACTTTACCCTTTTGGGTATCGAAAGCCCGCACGACCTGATGAACAGCAGTTTCGGGGCCTATGGGGAAATGAACCTGGGCTGGGACGGGAAGGACGTCAAAGGCTT
>JAEUVW010000389.1 GCA_016786525.1 Chitinophagaceae bacterium | reverse complement strand
TGGAAGTTCAGCTTTTCATAAAACAGGGAACGGTAATTGTAGTTCCACAGCATAAAGAAGCCGAAGCAGACAAAAGTAAGCTGCACCACCCGCAGCGGTATGCGCATCAGTTCCGCAAAGCCCAGGCCTGCCAGCAGCATCGTGAAGGGTAAGATAAACAGCACCACCCGCTCGATCAGCGAAAACTGGTTCAGCGCAGCCGCCAGCAGGACCAGCAAAACAGGTGCGCAAAGCAGTACAAACTGCGACAGGGATTTGCGCAAAAGGGCTATGCTGCCGATGAGGATGAAGACGATGCACAGCTGAAGCGACAACTGGCTGAATCCGGCCGTATTGTTCAGGATCTCCCGGAGCCGGACCCAGTTGTGCCGCCATTCTTCCGCATTGGAAGGGGTAGCGAACAGGAAAAATTCACGATGGTAGTTCTGCAGGTATTCTGAATTGATCTGGGGTTTCAGGATCAGTTCATAGTAAACGCCGAATTGCGCCAGCCATACCAGGCCCATCAGCACCAGGGGTTTGACCAGCTTCCATTTTTTCTGCTGGGCGCATTGTGCAAAATAGTAAAAGCCGATAGAGGCCAGTATAAATACCGAAGGCTGTGATGCCCATACCGCAATACTGCCATACAGCATCCACGACACGACGAACTTGCGCAGCGGCATGGTAAACAAGTCGTGTGTGAGGGCCAGGCAAACCAGGCCGATGGCCACAAACACATCCGGTCCGTACTGCTTTACCTCGGCCGAGTACTTGATCAGGATGGGGGCAAAGCACAAAAGGCCCAGGGGCAGCCATACCGCCCTGTCGTGCATGATCCGGCGCAGCAGCCACCAGAAAACAAATAGGGAAGCAATGCCGGTCAGTAAAGCGACCAGCCGCATGGCCATCTCCGAATAGCCGAAAAAGAAACTGGACAGTTCCAGGGCCCACAGGTACAGTGGCGGCGCATATTGCTCATAACTCAGGGGTTTCAGCAAACCCAGGAAGCCCCGCTCATAAATGTTGCGCACCACATTGGCCTCATCGATGATCAGGTTGCGGTTCTGGCAAAAGAGCACAATACGCATCAGGATGCCGAAAAGGACCGCAATACCGGCCAGGATCTGGAAGCGCCTGTTGATGACAGCAGAAAAGAAAGCCTTTAATTGCATTAGGGATCAGAGAATATGGCTTCAAAGCTAATATTATTTGGGTAACCACGGGCCGCCGGGGGCCTGCGGTTTTTCTATTCGCGGCAAATGAACGTATTTTGCAAAAATTTTAAGAGTATACCATGGCTTTACAAGTAGGAATCGTTGGTTTGCCCAACGTCGGCAAATCGACATTGTTTAACGCAGTAAGCAATAGTGCCAAAGCACAGGCCTCCAATTACCGTTTCTGTACCATCGAACCCAATGTAGGGCTGGTAGATGTGCCGGACGAACGCCTGAAAAAACTGGAAGAACTGGTACAGCCTCAGCGCGTTGTGCCCACAACGATAGAGTTTGTAGACATTGCCGGCCTGGTAAAAGGCGCCAGCAAAGGCGAAGGCCTGGGCAACAAGTTCCTGGCCAATATCCGCGAAGTGGATGCCATTGTGCACGTGATCCGCTGCTTCGAAGACGAAAATATCCTGCGCGAAGAAGGCGCCATCAACCCTGTAGGCGATAAAGAGATCATCGATACCGAGCTGCAGCTGAAGGACCTGGAAAGCGTAGAGAAAAAGATGCAGCGCATGGAGAAAATGGTGAAAGCCGATCCCAAGGCCAAGCCTGCACTGGAAGTCCTGACCCGCGTAAAAGCCTACCTGGAACAAGGTAAGAATGTACGCGGTATGGAGCTGGAAGGCGAAGAACTGGAGGCGATCGCCGACATCTTCCTGCTCACGCAGAAACCCGTATTGTATGTAGCCAATGTGGATGAATCCGCTATCCATACCGGCAACCAGTATTCAGAGGCACTGATTGCGGCCGCCAAAGCGGAAAATTCGCAGGTGATCGTGATGAACAACTCCATCGAAGCCCAAATCTCCGAAATGGACAGCGACGAAGACAAAGCGATCTTCCTCGAAGAGTACGGGCTGACCGAGCCGGGTCTGAACCGCCTCATCCGCAGCGCTTACCAGTTGCTGGACCTCATTACCTACTTCACCGCAGGAGTGCAGGAAGTGCGCGCCTGGACCATCCACAAAGGCTGGAAAGCGCCCCAGGCCGCTTCTGTAATCCATACCGATTTTGAGAAAGGCTTTATCAAAGCAGAAACGATCAGCTATGCTGATTATGTGCAGTACAAGAGCGAAGCCGCCTGCCGCGAAAACGGCCGCCTGCGTATAGAAGGAAAAGAATATGTAGTGGCCGACGGCGATGTGCTGCATTTCCGTTTCAACGTTTAACCATACAAACAGTACAGCAGTATCGTGAGTGAAAACAAGCTATTGATGTTTGAAAACCGCTTGCGCAAAGTGTATAAACACTTTGCGAAGATCGCGCGCAAGCAGAACATAGCTTGTTTTCGTTTTTACGATCATGACATGCCGGAGTTCCCCTTCGTGATCGAAAACTACGATGGGGCCATCCATGCCGCTGAGTACAAACGCAGGCATGGTATGGAGGACGAAGCGCATGAGGCCTGGCTGGACGCCTGCAAGCAGGTGATTGCCTCCGTGACAGAGATCGGCCCGGAGCTGGTCTTTATGAAAATACGGCAGCGCAAAGAAGGCAAGGAAGGGCAGTACCAGAAATTTGACACGGTAAAGCAGGAGCGCATCGTACCCGAAAGCGACCTGAGCTTTATCATCAACCTCACCGACTACCTGGATACCGGCCTCTTCCTGGATCACCGCATTACACGGGGAATGGTAAGGGCAGAAGCCGCAGGAAAACGGGTGCTGAATCTTTTTTGCTACACCGGCTCCTTCAGCGTCTATGCTGCCAAAGGCGGTGCCCGCAGCGTTACCTCTGTCGATCTTTCCAAAACCTATATCAACTGGGCCAAGCGCAATATGCAGTTCAATAAACTGTATGATGCCGAAAAGCATGAATTTGTTCAGGGCGATGTATTGCAGCTCATCGAAGACTTGCCCAAAGACACATTTGACCTCATCGTCTGCGACCCGCCTACCTTCTCCAACAGCAAGCGGATGGAGACGAACTTCGATGTACAGCGCGATCATGTAACCCTGCTGAAAAAGCTGCTGCGGGCCTGTACCGAAGACGGCAAGATTTACTTCAGCAACAATTACCGTGGCTTTTCGCTGGACCGGGATGCTTTGCCTGCAGCCGTAGTGAAAGATATTACCGCTGCAACAACACCATTCGATTTCCAGGGCAAATTGTTCCGTTCCTGTTTCCTGATACAGAAATAAATAAGGCCTGACGCTCCAAACCTATAAGGTTTTGGAAACCTTATAGGTTTTACATGGAACAAGGCACTACCTGAACCGGGCAAAAATGCTATCTGCCAAGTGCATGTCTTTCAGGTTAAAACAGAAGCATTCCTTTGTTGTAGTCTGCAGGCCGATCCATTTGGGTCTGCCGCCAAATTGCTCTTTATCTTTTTGCTCCAGCAGTTTATAGAGCTTTTTGTCATTGATATAGCTCACGCTTACACCACCGTATTCTTTCAACATGCGGTCGTAATCCGCCATTTGCATCGCACTGATGGAAGGAAAGACAATAAAGGAATTGCCCCCGATGCTGTTCTTGTATTCTGGGTACTGCCGGAGATTACCCACAATGGTATTACAGGGAGGGCAACCCTCAGGATTATAGAAGATCAAAGCAATGTTTTTATTGCGTTCCAGTTGCACATCTTCCGGTATGGCTGCTCTGATTGTTTCATAATCGCTAGCTTGCCAGCTTGTACATCCCGGCATCAAAATGCTCCAAAAAACGACAAGCAAGCATGAGTTTCTGTATCGGTCAATATGTATACACTGCAAATTCATATTTCTGTTGATCAGCATTTTCCGATAATTTCAATAAAGCACTGTCATTGATAAATTGTACAACAGCGGTTTCTGCCCCTGAATAAAAGGTGTTCAGTGCTTTGGTCTCCAGGTCCAGGCTGAATACTCTTATGCCCTTCATTTTATTATTGTCCCGGGAAAATGTATTCAGGAACAGCAGCTTCCTGCTCCGGTTAAAATACAGTTCATATATATTTTCGCTGGTATCCATCCTGTATACTTCCTGAAACAGGCCGTCTTTGCTATATAATACCTTGTTACCAATGGCCAGGTAATAGGACACACCATCCGCTGCGGCAAAGCATACTTTCTCCGTACGGTTCTGTCTTTGCAGGTTTAGCATCCTTTCGTCAAAAGGAAGGTTCAGGTCACGTATGAGATAACCGGTATCGGCCAGATCTATGCTGCACAACATACCAAAGCCGCGCTTAACTGCACGTTCAGGAGCATAGTTGGGTACGATCACTTTGTCACCTATAAGGAAGCCTCCGTATGAAAAATTTGGGCTGGATGCTCCATAGTCGAGTAAAACATACTGGTTTGTTCCGTTGCGCTGGGCATCCAGTATAGTCACAAAAGGAACACTACTGATCCAGTTGAAGGGTTCGCTTTTGCCCTTATAGACCATTGGAGAATCCAGGCAAAAAGCAGCGTCAAAAAACAGGAAATATTTACCTTGCTCTTTATTGTATACAATACTCTCTATCCGTGTTCTGGTCGCGCCTACTTCCTTACTTTGTTGTGCCGTTATCAGGGTATACTTTGGGTTGATCTTTTCCTGCACCTTTGCGAGCAAACCGGGCAGCGCAAGGGTATCAACAGAAAGCCGCTGCAATATACGCCCGGTAAAATAGTTGTACACGGTAAAGTTGGTGGCGCTGAGCTTCATGCAAACCAGGCTGTCGCCCAGCAGCGGCAGGCAAGGCGGCAGATGGTGTACTACGCTGTTGCTATCCTGCTCAAGCGCTGCCTCGTGCAGCAGTTTCAGCATGGAAACTGTTTTCTGGTGCTGGCAAGAAAACAGCATAAAGACCATTACAGCCATTATGCCGCCCCTGCACCAGGATCGCCTATTGCGTGAATGTAACGCTTTGATCGCCATTTTGCCCGATGGTAACGTCCATTTGTGAATAGTAACTGGTTTCTATACCGCTGGCTTTGTATTTGTCTACCTGCAGTTTATCATCACCGGCACCTACGTCGGGTGTCATGATATACCTTCCCCCGTTAATCCACCTGGTAACAGGCCGTACGATAACCATACAAACACCGTTTGAACCCACGCAGCCATCAAACCAGCCATCATCTAAATATCTACCATACATTACGAAATTACCACCCCTTGCAAGGTTTTTAGTCCCGCTCATGTTGGTCCCTGTTTTTGTTGTTGTATTCATTTCTTCTTTTGTGCACGAAGAGAGTGCTGTGCCTGCCAACAGCGCTGTTGCCAGCAACACCAGATTGATTTTTTGCATCGCGTTTTGATTTTTTTTAGTGTAGCAAATAATTTGTTCCTGTTTCCGGTGCTTAGTTGTTTGCTTTACGGTGTCGACTTCGTAAAGGCGGGTTGTATTGTCCTGATACTTCAGCTTTTATTAACGATAAAACTACGATCTTATTCTATGAATTATTATTTATTATAAATAATCGTGGAAATTTCCTTATATCAATCAGTAAAATAGCGCATAATGCTGTCTGCCAGGTACTTGTCCTTCAGGTCAAAGCAAATGCATTCCTTTGCCGTTTCATTCAGGCCCAACCATCTTGGTCTGCCTCCCAGTTTTTCTTTGCCTTTTTTGCGCAGCAGGTCGAAAAGCCTTTTGTCATTGATAAACTGCAGGGTAACATTTCCATACGTTTTGAACAAACGATCATAATCCTTTAGTTCCGATGGCCGCACTGAGGGGAATACAACGAATGAATTCTTGCCAAACAGATCTGCATAGCCGGGGTTGCCGAACAGGTTGGACAGGATATAGTTGCAGGGCGTGCAGCCTTGCGGATTGTACAGCAGCAAAGCAATATGTTTGTCTTTATCCAGTGGGGCGTCGCCAGGTACCAGGGAGCGGAAAGCCTCGTATTCTGAAGCTGCGGCAGGCTTACAGGACAGGCAAGCCATGCTACAGGAAACAAGCAGGCCGCACAGCAGCGCAACGGTGTACTCAGTAGCGGTATAGCGAAAATGCATAATGCTCATCGTCAGGAGTTTTATGGATCGATAAGATAAGAGAGTCATTGATAAAGTCGACAGACCGCTCCGGGCCCGAAGCGTCAATAAGGTTCAGGCTTCCGGCTGCGGTATCCAACGTAAATATTTTGCTGCCCGAAGCGCTTTCGCCAAAGCGCGTATTGATGTACAGCAAATGGCGGCTACGATTGTAGTACAGGTTGTACACATGCTCACTGCTGTCCACACTATACCTGTTCCGGAAAGTGTTGTCCTTGCAATATATGATCCGCTTACCGTCTGAAACATAGTAAGCCCGTCCGTTCCCACCCGCAAAGCTCATCTGGTCAAACAGGTGTCGTTTTCGTTGTGCACGCGACCTGCGGTCGAAGGGTACCGGTACGCTGCTGACCCGGCCCGGCTCCTCCTGCAGGGCAATGCTGCAGAGCATGCCATGGCCGGGGCTGTCAATATGAGCCAGTTCGACGTCCGGTACCAGCAGCCGGTTTTCCTGTACCAGGCCTCCAAACAGGAAAGCAGGCGCCATATTCCCACACTTAAGTACCGTATAGGCGCTGCTGGCAGTAAAATGCCTGTTCAGCCCGGCAACATAGTAGACATGATGCGCCGCCGTTGCCGGTTCTGTGACACCCCTCACCTCAATAAAGGTATCGGTCGCAAAGGCCGCGTTGATAATGATATAGTACTGTTGTTTTTCCCTGTTGTAAAAGACCCCCTCGACAGACAATACCGGGATGCCGGCCTCCCGGCCTTCCTGCACACTCATGAGCTGGTAATCGCGCGGAGCAGCTACACGCGCCTGCCGGAGCAAGCCTGGCAAAAGGTTACTGTCCAGCGCCAGGCTGCTCACAATCCTGCCGGTATAATAGTTGTAGATTGTATAGCGTGTGGCATCAAAGTGTATCCCTGCAAGGCTGTCTTCCAGCAATTGAATGCTAATGGGCAACCCGTGGAGTACATGATTGCCCGCTTCGTGGATACGGGTAGTCTGTAACAAGTGTAATGCCCCTTTTGCAGGAGGGGCATCACAGGAAAAAAACGGCTGGATCAGTACTGAAACCATTGCCAGCAGGAAATGTCGTTTGCTATTCTGTAAAGTAATACGTTTCCTGGCCATTTTGATCAACACTTACCTCTACACGTGAATAAAAAGATGTTTCCATACCCCTCTCTTTGTATTTATCTACCTGCAAGCTGGCTTCCCCTTCTTCAGGCGTCATAATATACCGGCCATTGTCATTGGCAATGACCGGCCTGACCACCACCATGCAGGCCGGACCGCTGTAGAGGCAGGTTGTAAACATGCCGCCCGGCCCTTCGTAGTAGATACCCGTGCGTACATAGTTTCTCTCCTTGGCCAGGGTTTTGATATCCGTACCTTTTTGCCCGCTTTGGGATGTTGGCTTTACTGCTTCTTTTTTGGTACAGGAGGCGAGCGCAGTGACCAGGAATAAACCCACAGCCAGCAGCAAAATGTTGATTTTTTGCATTGTGTAACATTTTTTAAGTGTGTATAAAATTGTTTCGTTCCCTGCGCCATACTGATTTGCGGCGCGATACAAAAGTCAGGCCTCATGCCCTGAATAGCTAATTCTACTATTGCGGAACGATCAAGCAAAAATTGCAATTGAAAAAATGTTTTTTAAGTTGATTTTTCATATTTTATACCATTTTCATAATTTTATTTTTAAACCAAAAAGTTGAAATGATACAACGTAGACACACGACACCCGATGTAGGGGTCAATATCAAAAAGTGCAGGGAGATCAGGAACTATACCCAATACTATATGGCTCATGAGCTGGATATTTCCACAACAGCCTACCGCAACATTGAAAGCGGCAAAACGGCCATCACCCTGGATTACATGTACGCAATTGCAGCAATATTGTCTGTGAACATCAATGCCTTGCTGTATTATGACGAGCAGCTTGTCCTGAGTGTATACAGTGACCCTGCTGCGCCTGCCACAGGAGTATTATCAGGCACAGAAATAAAAGACATGATCTGTATGCTGAAAACGGCACAGGAAAAAATGATCGAAATGACGGAGGAGAGTAGCCGTTTAAGCAGGGAAGTAAACACGATGGTACAGCATATCACCCGCCTGGTGCTGGAGCTGACGGAGGTACAAAAGAAAAAGTAAGCAGGTACCGTCGCCGGACTTTCCCTCATGAAAAAAGCCCGCAGCAATCGCTGCGGGCTTACCGGTACCAATATACGGTACGCTGATTATTTATTTAGCCATTTTGGCAAAAGCATCTTTATCAGCCTGTGCTTCCACGCCCAGGTAGCTCCATTGGATACCATTGGTATACTCGGAGAAGGTGCTCTGCATTTCAGGCAGTGTTACAGCATTGATCCTTTCCAGGAAAGCTTCTTCGTTTTTCCAGCTGCCGCGGATCTCTGCCACGCCCAGGGCCATGGCAATAGCGCCGTTCGATTCGTTCTTCATAAAGTAAGAAGTAGCAAACTGGCTTTTGGCATCGCGCAGTTCTACCGCAGTAAAGCCACCGTTCCTCAGGCGTTTGATCTCATCTACCATTACCGTTACCGCTTCTTTGGGTTTGGTAGTCGTCACATAAATGCCGGAGTAAGGCTGCATACCGCCGCTGGCAAATGCCGAAGGGGCATAAGACAGGTTGCGCTTGGTACGCACTTCTTCAAACAGTTTGTCGCTGAGGATGTCGAAGGCAAGGCGGTAAGAATTGAATTTGGGGTCGGTCACTTTCGGTGCGCCCATCAGGCCCATGATGTAGTTGGTAGCCAGCTCTCTGTTCTCAATCGTAGTGGTGTTGGCAGCCACCCTGAAGTCTTGTGCCGTAGCGGCAGGCCTTTGTGCAGCAGCAGCAGGCAAAGCAGCAAACGCTTTTTCGACCATTGTTTTCAGCTCTGCGGCAGTCAGGTTGCCCACTACTACCAGCAGCATGTTCTGTTTGTTCTGCAGGCTTTTGTAATAGGCAGCTACATCCGCACGCTTAAAGGCTATGATGGATTCGGGAGTGCCGCTTGGCTTGTAGGCATAGCGTGTTCCTTTGAAGGTATTGCTCATCGCCATATCGCGCAGTTTGCTGTCCGGGTCACCTTCTTCCTGTTTCAGGTTGGCTTCCAGTTTTTGCTGCAGGAGGCCCAGTTCTTTTTCCTCGAAGACCGGGTTGCTTACTGCATCTGCAAACAGTTCCCAGCCTTCTTTCAGGTAAGGCTTCACGCAGCTCATATTGATATAGCCATAGTCGTAGGAAGAAGATCCGCCCAGGGCAATGCCGTATTTGTCGGCTATATCTTTAAAGCTGTCCTTAGAGTGGTTTTTGGTACCGCACTCGGTGGTAGCAGCCAGGGTCAGGCTTTCAATGCCTTGTTGCTTTTCGCTATAGTTAGCGGTTCCGCCTTTGAAGAACATCACTGCGCTGACCGTTTGCTTGGGAGACGGTTTGAAGATGACCTTCAGCCCGTTTACCGTCATTTCAGAGGTCTGGGCTTGTGCAGCTATCGTTATTGTGGCCATAGCTACTGTAGAGATGATATTTTTAACTTTCATTTTTTGATTGAATATTTTTAGTGAATAAAGCGGGCTGAACTAGGGTTTCCAGAACGTTTCGGGTTTGAGTTGCGCTTTCTGGGTTGGGTTCAGCAGCAAGCCGGCACTGTAGTTTTTCCCTTTGATGTATTTGCGGACATAGTTTTGCATGTCTGCACGGGTTACCTTTTTCAGGTTGTTCACATAGCTGTACATGTACTCCAGGTCGGCGCTGCACCACCAGTAAGCCAGGGTGTGAGACAGTTGAGAAGTCACGTCAAACTGCTGCAGGTTTTGTATTTCCAGCTGGCGTTTGGCTGTTTCGATCTGCTCGTCGGTAATGTAGTCTGCCGCATCAAACTGTTCGATCTGTGCTTTTACGGCAGCAACGCAGGCCGCCACGTTAGAAGGGTTAGGCACTACGAATACCTGTATAGGGCCTACATGTTTCTGTGTCTGGTAGCTTACACCTGCCTGTAGCGCCAGGCCTTTGTCTACCAGCTCTTTCTGGAATTTGCTGGAGTTTTGAGACAGCACGAAAGAAAACACATCTGCGGCATAAGTAGCCGGGCGGTCATTCCTGGTGTCCGGGCCATGCCAGGCCATCATCGCAATAGGTACCTGGGCGATCGGGGACTCCGTGATAAAGTAATCCACTTTAGCCAGGGGCTTGAACTCCGGTACCGGGTATTTCACAAAAGGATCAAAGTCGGAAGCTTTCCAATCGGAAAACAGGGCTTTCGCTTTTTCAAACACTTCGTCGTGGTTCACATCGCCCGATACGATCAGCATCGAGTTGTTGGGCCAGTAGTATTTGTCTTTAATGGCCTGCATTTTGGCCGGTGTGGCGGTGTTGATGATCTCGTGGTCGCCGATTACATTTTTCCGGCTGTACAGGTCACCCCACAGGGAGTGGTTCATCGCGTCCAGCAGCGGGAAGAAGGGGTTAGACTCGTTGCGCTGAAATTCTCCATCCACCACTACATTCTCCTTTTTCATTTCTTCTGCCAGGAACAAAGGATGACGAATCGCTGAATTCATGAAATTCAGCCCGTTTTGCAGGTTGGTCTTGGGCAGGGTAAAAAAGTAGTTCACACGCTCTTCGGATGTAGTACCGTTAAACACGATGCCCAGCTCGCGAACGCGCGCCATATAGGCCTCCTGGCTCGGGTAGTCCTTGTTGGCCTTGAAGAACATATGCTCATACAAGTGGCTCAGGCCGTTAAATTCGGGGCTTTCTGTATACGATCCGTTTTTGGTGGTAATCTCTACAGTGACCAATGGTACTGTTTTATCTTCCACTACCAGTATTTCCAGGCCATTGGCCAGGCGGGAGGTAAAAAAATTGGAGGGCTTCTGTGCCATAGCCGGTACGGATAGTGCAGCAAGCGCCGCGGTCAGGATTTTTTGTTTCAGCATGCGAGCTTTGTTTTTTTGATTGAAAAAGAAAAGTAAATCTGAATTTGAGTGCAAAAGTACTAAGATAATACTACAGCTGTGCCGGAGCAGGTGACCATCATCATGCCATTTTGTGCACCCAGTACTTCGTAGTCAAGGTCTACGCCAATGATACCATTGGCGCCCAGGGCGGCAGCGCGCTGCTCCATTTCCCGCAATGCATTTTCGCGGGCTTCTACCATTACCCCTTCATAAGATCCGCTGCGGCCGCCGACAATATCGCGGATACCGGCCAGGAAATCCTTAAAGATATTGGCACCTATAATGGATTCGCCGAAAACAATGCCTTTATACTGTGTAATTGTTTTGCCTTCAATAACATTTGTGGTCGTTACAATCATGATATGTTTTTTTTTAAAAAAAGACCTGAATAAAGCAAATATAGACAGATGTTCCGGCGCTAAAGGCAGGTGCCGGGCGACGGTCGGCAAATAATCGGTAAACAGATAGCGGTAGCGTAGTATTTTTTTATCTTCGACGGATGAACCCCTCACGACGAAAATTCCTCCAACAATCCCTGTTTGCTGCGGGCAGCCTTGCTTTTGCGGCACATGCGGCCAGGGCTGCAGCCGGTCCGGGTCCCCACCCGGGTGCCCATGATGAGGCTTATTGGGAAAAAGTAAGAGCACAATTCCCGCTCACCAGTAAAAGGGTGTTCTTAAACAACGGTACAATAGGGGTTTCCCCCTATAAGGTTATTGATAGCGTATACGAAGATATGCTCGATTGCGACACCTTTGGCTGGCACGGTGGGGGAGAACAGGAAGCGCTCAGCGCCCTGGCATCATTCCTGGGAACAAAAGAGGAAGAGATTTCCCTGACGCACAACGTTACAGAGGGGATCAACATTGTTTGCTGGGGACTGCCCCTGGCTGCAGGAGACGAAGTGATCATTACCAACCACGAGCATGTGGGGCATGCAGGTCCCTGGCTCAACAGGCGGAAGCTGAGCGGTGTTTCACTGGTGGTCGTGGACCTGGGCAAAACGGCAGAGGAGACTCTGCACAATATCAGTAAGGCCATCAGTGCGAAAACCAGGCTCATCAGCGTGCCGCATATACCCTGCACGATCGGGCAGGTATTGCCCGTAAAAGAAATCTGCAGCCTGGCACGGCAGCGTGGTATCTGGACCTGTCTGGATGGGGCGCATCCTCCGGGTATGCTGCGCATTGACCTCCACGACATCGGCTGCGACTTCTATGCAGGTTGCTGCCACAAGTGGATGCTTGGACCCAAAGGGACAGGCTTCTTGTACGTGGCCGAAGATAAGAGAAATGTGCTGCAGGCCTACTATGGAGGCGCAGGCGTGGATACGGGATGGGACCTGACGACCAACCCTTTTCTTTTTAAAGGATATGCCGAAAGTGGGCATCGCTATTTTTACGGTACACAAAACTCATCTTTATACCAGGGGATCGCCCGGGCCGTCGCCTTCCAGGAAGAGATCGGAAGGCAGGCTATCGAAGAGCGCGTGAAGGCCTTGTCCGGCTACCTGCAGGACCAGCTGATCCGCCTGCACCCGGATATGGATATGCTGACCCCTCAGGAGCAGATATCAAGGGCCGCACAGGTTTCCTTCCGGGTAAAAGGCCGGGATATGCAGAAGTTCCAGGCCCGTTGCCAGGAGAAGGAGATCATCATCCGCTATGTGCCCGAGAACAACATACATTGTATCCGCGTTTCCACACACATCTATAATACCTATGCCGAACTCGATTATTTCCTTTCTGAAGTAGAGCAGTTTGTCTTCAGTTGAGGGCAGCCCGCCAGGGTCAGGCTGAGGGGGAATTTTACCGCAGCCTGAAGGAACGCGCGGCTTTGGGTGTACTTTTACGATACGACTATGTATTGGGTATACCGGTTCAAAAGCATACTTTTCCTGTTGCTGTGCTGTTCTTTAGGAGCGGCCGCGCAGCGTTTCCCTTTCTTCAACCTTAAGGTGGAAAACGGTTTGGTGCAATCGCAGGCTACCAGCCTCGCACAGGACCGCCTGGGCAATCTGTGGATCGGCACCCTGGGAGGACTGTCGCGCTACGACGGGCGGCGTGTCGTCAACTACACGGTTAGCGACGGGCTGCTCTCCAATACCATTGTCGATGTGCAGGCGGCCGCTTCCGGCAAGCTCTATATCAGTACCGCCGATGGTTTCCAGGTGTTTGACGGAAGCAGTTTCAGGCAGATCCGGAATGAGAAGCAGGAAAGTTTCACCTCCGTAAACCAGGTCGTGCTTTGCGACTCCGAAAAAGCGTACCTGCTGATCAACAACGGCACCCTGTACCGCCTGGACTGCAAACTGGACAAAGCCTACCCTGTAAGCTTTAAAGAACGCCTGCTGACGGCAAACTATACCAATGGCATACTGAGGGTAGCATCGGAAAATGGTGCGGTATACGTACTTGATGAAACAAAAGACTACCGGCAAACGGACAGCTTCCGCAGTGCCGATCCGCAGCTAAGAGTCCTGAAGATATTTGAAGACCGGGCGGGAGTATGCTGGTTGTTGTGCAATAAAGGGCTCTACAGTATCAGTGCTGAAAGAAATATTGTGCCCTTTACAGCTGCAGGAAAGCAGCAGATCAGCCTGCCGCTGCTGAATGCGGCAGAAGATCATAAAGGCCAGCTTTGGCTGGTCTCTACCAGCGGCGTGTTTCGCAAAGACTGGAATACAGTCACCAGGTTCGATCATGAAAACGGGCTGACCAACAACATCGTGTGGGATATACTCTGCGACCGGGAAGGCAACATCTGGATGAGCAGCGACGGGGAAGGTGTGTTCCGTTATTCGGGTGGGCCCTTTGTCAGTATCGGGGAAAGCTCCGGTTTGCGGAACAAGCAGGTGACGGGTATAACGGGTGACCGGAAAGGTACCCTGTATTTTTCCAGTTATGAAGGCCGCCTCTGCTCTTACCAGCTGGGGGCGCAGGCGCGCGAGATTCCTGCCGCGGAATTGAACAATGATCCCATTACCGGTATTGAGTGGCAGCAAGATGCGGGCTTGTGGGTGGGTACCAGGAACATGGGTTTATTCTGTATGCGTGAAGGCCGCCTGAAAGCACTGGACATCAGCCCCTACACTAAGGGTGGCAGGCAGGTCTCCGCGCTATACTGCGATAAGCGCAACCGTATTTTTGCCGGCTTGCAGCAGGGTGTGCTGTGTATAGACAAAGGGATACCTTCTTATCTGCAACTCGCAGACGCGGCCCCCCTGGCCTTTACCGAGATCGGGACCGACAGTATACTGGCCGGAACAAAATCAGGCTTCTGGTTGCTCACCAAAGGTACCGCTTCCCCCTGGCGCAGGAACACCCTGCTGGACAGTATCCCGGTGCAGTGTATGGCCAGCGACGGTACCGATGTGTATATCGGTACCAGCGAAGGAGGCATCGTGGTCTACAATATAAAGCGGGGCAGCTGGAGTATCCTGAACTCCAAGAACGGGCTGGGCTCCGATTTTATCTATAACCTTACCCTAGATGCCAATGACAATATCTGGGCCGGTACCGGCAGGGGGATTTGCCGCATCCAACAGGCCAAAAGCGGAGGCTTTCTGATCAAGGTGTATGGGAAAGATAATGGCATTATCGGCCTGGAAAGCAACAGCAATGCCTCCTTTGCGGACAATGACGGCCGTATCTGGTTTGGTACTACCGAAGGGGTCTCCTGTTATTCTCCCGAATCCCGGCCTGTCGGCGCTCATCCCGCCTATATCGTGCTGGAATCCGTAAAGCTCTTTGGCGGTAAGCGGATCGACCCGCGTTTTTACACCAGCAATTCAGGTTGGTACAATATACCCCAGCAACTGCAGTTGCCTTATAAATACAACAATATCAGTTTTTCCCTGCAGGCGATCACGCTCAGCCCGGTCAGCCGGATCCTGTACCGCTATATACTCGAAGGTTCGGGCAGGAACTGGTCGGAATGGAGCGAAGAAAATACCATCAACTTCCTGGGGCTTGAGCCGGGTGCCTATACACTGAAGGTGATGTGTAAAATTGACGGCGTGGTGCAAAAGCAGGCAATGCTGAGTTATACCTTTACGATCCGTACGCCCTTCCACAAAAGCATCTGGTTTGTCATCTCCATTTTTGTGCTGGCCATTTTATTTGGCGTATACCTGCAGTATGCCGCCAACAGGAGGAAGTCAAGGCGCCGCCTGCGGGAAGATGCTTTGCGGAAAGAAGAGCAAAGCAGGGTAAGGGAGCGTACGGCCGAAGATTTTCATGATGAAGTAGGCAACAGGCTTACCCGCATCAATGTGCTCACCAATGTATTGAAGTCAAAGCTGGGGGCCTCGCGCAATGCCGAAGCAGACCGTATCATACAACAGATACAGGACAACTCCCAGCAGCTGTACGCGGGTACCAGGGATATCCTCTGGTCGCTGCAACCCTCCAACGACAACCTGTACGAGATCATACACCATGTGAGCGACCTGGCTTCGGAGCTGTTTTCGGAAACCGGTATCCGCTTTATTGCTTCGGGCAATGACGAAAGCTTCCGGGAATATAAAATGCCCCTGGACAAAAGCCGTAATTTTATCATGATCTGGAAGGAGGCGTTGAATAACTGCCTGAAGTACGCCAGGGCCGGCCAGGTGCTGTTCCAGGTCAGCCGGGTGCCCGGCGCCATACAGGTCCGGCTGGTCGACAATGGTACCGGTTTTGATACTGCAGGGGAGCAGCCCGGCAATGGTCTGAAAAATATGCGTACCCGTGCTGCCCGCATGGATGCGGTTCTGGAAATACTGAGCAGTAAAGAACATGGAACACAGGTCATCCTTTACCTGAAAGAAGTCACAAAATAAAACGAGCATTATGAGCACAGAAAAGCAAATACGGGTTTGCCTGATAGAAGACGACAAAACGATCAGGGAAGGGTACGTCTTCCTGCTGGAGGCTGCAAAACAGATTACCGTAGCCGGAAGCTACAGTAATGTGGAAGATGCCCTGAAAAAGCTGGCAGGCGACCAGCCGGACGTCATCCTGCTGGATATTGAGCTGCCGGGTGTGTCCGGTATTGATGCCTTACCCAGGCTGAAAAAACTGTTGCCGGATACCTATATCCTGATGCTGACGGTCTACGACCAGCCCAACAATATTTTCCGCGCACTGGGCACGGGAGCTTCGGGCTACCTCACTAAAAATTCCTCTCCTGAGAAAGTAATCTCTGCCATCCACGAAGTGATGGAGGGTGGCGGGCCTATGAGCGCTAATATCGCCCGCATGGTGATCAGTAGTTTCCAGCGCAGCGATGCTTCCCCCCTGACCCGCAGAGAGACCGAAATACTGGAACATATTGCTGTCGGCAAGAGCAGGAAAAAGATAGCCGAAGAGTTGTTTATCGACCTGGAAACCGTGAAGTCCCACATCAAGAATATCTACCAGAAGCTCGATGTACATTCGAAAGAAGATGCCCTGAAGACGGCAAAAGAGCAAAAGTTTATCTGAACGCTTAGCGCCTGATGATATCCTCCAGCGCTTCCTGCAGGTGCTGGTAGCGGAAAGGGTAATTGGCTTCAGTGAGCCTTTTGGGCAGCACCCACAGGCTTTTCAGCACCAGGTCGGATTCGATGCCCAGCAACGCAGTCCCTACTTTGATGGCAAAGGCAGGTGCCGGTATACCCAGGGGCATACGCATTACGTTTCTGAGGGTAGCCATCAATTCTTTATTCGTCACGACCTCCGGGCTGCAGATGTTCAGTGGTCCGCTGATCTGCTGCTGATCCGCTGCAAAGCGCAGCACCTGGTAATAGTCTTCGATGTGTACCCAGCTGAATTTTTGCCGGCCATCCCCCTGCCGGCCGCCCAGGCCGAATTGGGTCAGGCGGATATACGGTTGCAATACGCCCCCGTCTTTGCCCAGCACGATAGCGGTACGAAAAGCGATCTGCCGCGTATGCGGCAAATGAAAACGGAAAAAAGCCTCTTCCCATTTTTGGGCCATCACGGCCAGGAAAAATTCATCGTCCGCAGGGTCTGCTTCCGTATGCGGCCTGCTGTCGCCTGTTCCATAGATATGTGCCCCACTGGCATTCACCCATAGTGCCGGGGGCTGCCTGCATTTGCCGATGGCATGCCCCAGCTTTTCCGTCGTGCTGACACGGGAGGCGATCAATTCCTTTTTGTTGGCTTCGGTAAACTTCGCCGTGATCGGTTTGCCCGCCAGGTTGACGAGGATGTCTGCGCCTTCCAGGCCTTCGGTAAGGGCCTGTGGGTCCTCCCATGAAATATGCCCCTTCCCCCGTGCAATGATCCGCACTTCAAAACCATCCGTTTGGAATCGCCTGGCGAGATAAGAGCCGATAAAGCCTGTTCCCCCGGCGATGACTGCAATCTGTTTCATAGGCATTTGTTTTTATGGGTAGACACTTGTGCTGCCGTTCCGGGGCAACATAAACTGTTGCCGGTGTACATCCGTTAGTAACCCAAATGTACCCTTTATACAGGCTTTGAATTGTAAAAGAAACTTAATAATCCTATTTTTGAAGTATGACAATCCGCCTGCTTCTTCTACTGATTACCATTCATTTTGTTCAACCTGTTACTGCCCAGATCAACTACCATAGCAGCGGACGTTCCGTTTCTGCTGCAAAAGCCTGGGCCGACAGCGTGTACGATAACCTGAACGCTGATGAGCGTATTGGCCAGCTCTTTATGGTGGCGGCCTACAGTGGCGGCAAAAACTACAATGAGCCTGCCATACAGAAACTGATCGATAAGCACCAGGTGGGTGGCCTGATCTTTATGCAGGGTGGCCCTGCGCGCCAGGCCCTGCTGACGAATAAGTACCAGAAAGCGGCGCAGGTGCCCTTGCTGATCTCGATGGACGCAGAGTGGGGCCTGGGTATGCGCCTGGACAGTGTGATGTCCTTTCCCAGGCAGATGATGCTGGGCGCTACGCGCGACACAGCCCTGATGTACCAGGTAGGTATGGCCATCGCGTATCAATGCCGGCGCCTGGGGGTACACATCAACTTTTCGCCGGATGTGGACATCAACAACAATGCCGGAAACCCGGTCATCAACAGCCGCTCTTTCGGAGAACAAAAGCAATGGGTGACCCTGTTGGGCAAAGCGTATATGAAAGGCTTGCAGGACAATGGCGTGATGGCCTGCCTGAAGCACTTTCCCGGCCACGGCAATACCGATGTGGATTCGCATAAGGACCTGCCGGTGATCCGCGGATCGCTGCAGGAGCTGCACCAGACTGAACTGTATCCGTTTAAGCAACTGATCCGGGAAGGCGCGCAGAGCGTGATGATCGCCCACCTGGATGTGCCGGCCCTTGAACCACAGGCGGGTATCCCGACCACCCTCTCCAAAAATACGGTCACCGGCCTGCTGAAGGAAGAACTGGGTTTTAAAGGCCTGGTCTTTACCGATGCCCTGAATATGGACGGTGTAGCGAAACGCTTCGAACCCGGAGAAGTAGACCTGCGGGCCTTTATCGCCGGCAACGATGTATTGCTGTTTTCGCAGAGTGTACCGGTAGCCATTGAGAAAATAAAAGGGGCGCTGGCCGACGGGAGTGTCAGCGAAGAGGAACTCGCCCGGCGGGTAAAGAAGATCCTGATGGCCAAATACCGTTATGGGCTGCACCGCTTCAAACCCATCAGCACGCAGAATATTGCCAACGACCTGAACCAATATACCCTTTCCCTGCGCAGTAAAGTATCCGAAGCGGCTGCCACCTTGCTGAAGGATAACAATAAGCTGCTTGAAGTCTTATCTGCCGGCGGGAAAAAGCTGCGCTTTATCGGCGTGAATGCTTCGTCGTCCGTGCTGGAGCGGGAACTGGTCGGTAAGCTGGAAGGCATGGCCAGCACCTGGTTGCCTGCCGGTAGTAAAAAAACACTGCTGGATGAGACGGCTGCAAGTCTATCCTCCTTTGATGCCAACATCATTGCGATACACGGCACCAGTTTTTACCCCGCCAAAAATTATAACCTGGATCCTGCCTTGCTGCAATTTGTGCAGTCGGTGCAAAATCATCCCAAGACCATACTGGTGCTGATGGGCAATGCCTACCTGATGCAGCAGTTTTGCGGGGTGCAATCCGCATTGGTGCTGTATGAAGACGACAGCTCCAGCCAGAAGGTCATGGCAGAAGTGCTTTCGGGAAATATTCCTGCCAGGGGCAACCTGCCTGTTACCGTGTGCCCGGATATGAAGAGCGGCGAACAGTTCACCGCCCAGGCCGCTATACCATATGACCTGAAAAAGATAGACAACCCTGCGGCAGGCGGTATCGTAGTGCCGGCAGCCATCAGCAAACTGGAAACCCTGATGAACCGCTGTGTGAACGAAAGAGTGTTTCCCGGGGCAAGGGTAATGGCCCTGCAGAATGGCAAAGTGATCTACAATAAATCCTTCGGCTACTTTGATTACCGGAAACAAACACCGGTCAGCAACAATACACTGTACGATGTAGCAAGCATCACCAAGGTACTCAGCACCACGCTCGCGGTAATGAAACTGTATGAAGAGGGGGAAATACAACTGGACAAGCGCCTCAAGGATTACCTGCCCTGGGTGGCCGGCACGGACAAGGCGAACCTCAGCATCAGGAACCTGCTGCTGCACCAGGCGGGCCTGAAAAGCTGGATTCCTTTTTACAAAGAGACCATAGACCCTGCCTCAGGTGAACTGCGCAGCGACCTCTTCCGCAAAACAGCCAGCGGCGACTTTACCGTGCCGGTAGCGGAAAGTCTCTACCTGGACCGTAATTTTGTCGATACGATCTGGAAGCGAATATTGGACCAGCCCCTGGAGATTACCGGGAAATACACCTACAGCGACCTTGATTTTTATTTCCTGCAAAAGGTAGTGGAGGAAGTCAGCGGCAAATCGCTGAACGCGTATGTGCAGCAAAACTTCTATACACCTATGGGCTTAAAGGATATTGCATACAGGCCATTGAAAAAATTCCCGCTGGCGCAGATCGCTCCTACGGAAAATGACCTGCTGTTCCGCCACCAGCAGGTACAGGGCTATGTACATGACCAGGGTGCTGCGCTCCTGGGTGGAGTCGCCGGTCACGCCGGTCTTTTTGCCACGGCAGAGGATGTAGCCGCTGTTTTCCAGATGCTGGAGGATAACGGGCTGTACAAAGGCAAACGTTATTTTAAAGAAAGCACGGTAAAGAAATTTACTACGTACAATGCGAGCGGAAGCCGCAGGGGGCTTGGCTTTGACAAGGCCGGGAATGAACGTAATGATGCCGGGCCCTGTGGGGAACGCTGCAGCGGTTATACCTTCGGACACCAGGGCTTTACCGGCACCTGTGCCTGGGCTGACCCGGCAAACGGTATTGTATTTGTGTTCCTCTCCAACCGTGTTTGTCCGAGTGCGGACAATAACGGCATCAACAGGCTGAATGTGCGTACCCTGGCACAGGATTACCTCTATGAAGCCCTGGGTGTGCCGGTGAATAAAAACCGCCCGGAAGTGTACCAGACCCAGCTGAAGTCTGTGCGGTAAGCCGGTTTACTTCGATACCAGCAATTTTTCACAGACCAGCGCGCTCAGCACCTCGTCTGCCCGTTTGCCATAGCTGACCGTCATGCTTTTGTCGAACCCTTCAATGGATTTGATCTTCAGGCGTGTGCCCAGCTTCAGTTCGCGCGAATTCAGGAATTTCAGGAACTCGTCTGAGGAGTGGATCACCGCTTCCAGCTTTACGCTGTCTCCTGCCTGGCAATGGCTCAGCGATTCGAAAGCGATCCATTCCATTTTGCCATTCTTGTCCGGGATGGGGGAGCCGTGCGGGTCAAATTTAGGGTAGCCGAGCAGGGCATCCATTTTTTCGAAAAAGGCGGTGGAGTGGATATGTTCGATCTGTTCCGCAATGGCATGTACTTCTTCCCAGCCGAAGCCCATTTTTTCTACCAGGAACATTTCAGTCAGCCTGTGCTTGCGGATCACCAGCGCCGCCTCTTTCCGGCCTTTTTCGGTCAGGCGCAGCGGTTTGTAGCTGATGTAATGCACCAGTTTTTTATCGGCCAGCTTTTTCATCATGCTGTTGGCCGTGGGCATTTTTATATTCAGGTGTTTACTCAGCTCGTTGACACTGACCTCTCCTTTTTCGTTGGCAAGCGTGAGCAGGGCCTTCAAATAATTTTCTTCCGTAAGCGAAACCATGGTTCAAATGTATAGAACACTGCGCATACAGGCAACAATCCCCGGTGTTAATACTGCTTCCCTGTCCTGTAATTTTGGGGCAGGTATTTCCCGATACCTCCTTACCTTTGGCCTCAATTATCCGAATCCCAATGCGCCGTTTAG
>JAEUVW010000388.1 GCA_016786525.1 Chitinophagaceae bacterium | reverse complement strand
AGACGACATGAAATCCCTTAACGATATGGGCGTGGGCAAACTCTTTGCCCCCGGTACCAACACCCACGATATTGCAGACTATATCAAAAACTGGGTAAAAGAACATCAATAAAATACTTCTCGTGGAAACATTACTGACACAACTTGACAACGGCATTCTAACGATCACGATCAACCGCCCAGACAAGTTGAACGCCCTCAACAACACTGTGTTTGAGGAACTTAATGCATTGGTAAACGATATCTACAGTAACCCGGAGATCCACGGCGTGATCATCACCGGTGCAGGTCCCAAGGCATTTGTTGCCGGAGCAGACATCTCTGAATTCATGAGTCTTTCCAATGAAGAAGGATCCTCCCTTGCCAAGCGCGGGCAGGATGTATTCATGCGCATTGAAAACTGCAGAAAGCCCGTGATCGCCGCCGTGAATGGATTTGCCTTGGGTGGGGGCTGTGAACTGGCCATGAGTTGCCATATCCGCATCGCCGCTACCAACGCAAAATTTGGCCAGCCCGAAGTGAACCTCGGCATCATCCCCGGCTATGGCGGTACACAGCGCCTCGCACAACTAATCGGAAAAGGGAAGGCGATGGAACTCATGATGAGTGCCGAAATGATCAGCGCAGAACAAGCGCTGCAACTCGGTCTCGTAAATCATGTGACCGAGCCGGATCATCTGATGGAAAAAACCACCAGCCTGATGAATACCATATTATCCAAGGGCCCCGGCGCTGTGGGCAAGGTGATCGCCGCCGTCAATGCCGGATACGATAATACTGTGAATGGCTATGATGAAGAAGTGCGACTGTTTGGTGAGTGCTTCAATACCGATGAGATGAAAGAACGCGTCACTGCTTTCCTTGAAAAAAGAAAAGCCGCATTCAGAAAATAACCACTAATAAATAACACAATAACATATTCATATGGAAATTAGAATTGAAAAAGACACCATGGGGGAAGTGCGGGTACCCGCTACTGCTTACTATGGTGCGCAGACGCAACGGAGCATTGAGAACTTCAAGATCGCGCAAGACATCAACCGCATGCCGAAAGAGATCATCAAGGCGTTTGCATACCTGAAGAAAGCAGCCGCGCTGACCAACCTGGAAGCAGGCGTATTGCCTAAAGAAAAATCAGACCTCATCGGGCAAGTATGTGATGAGATCCTGGAAGGTAAGCTGGATGATTATTTCCCACTGGTGGTATGGCAAACTGGTTCCGGTACACAGAGCAATATGAACGTGAATGAAGTAGTAGCGTATCGCGGGCATGTGCTGAAAGGCGGCAGCCTGACCGACAAAGAAAAATTCCTGCATCCCAATGATGATGTGAACAAATCACAATCATCGAACGATACCTTTCCAACGGCGATGCATATTGCAGCGTACAAGATCCTGGTAGAGGTTACCATCCCGGGCATTGAAAAATTGCGGGACACCCTTCAGGAGAAGAGCGAGAAATTCATGCACGTAGTGAAGATTGGTCGCACCCACTTTATGGATGCCACTCCCCTCACTGTTGGCCAGGAGTTCAGCGGCTACGTATCCCAGCTCAACCATGGCCTGAATGCTATCAAAAATTCACTTGCCCATCTCAGCGAACTCGCCCTTGGCGGAACTGCAGTGGGTACAGGAATCAATACACCAAAAGGATATTCAGAGAACGTTGCAAAACACATAGCCAACCTCACTGGCCTGCCTTTTGTGACGGCTGAAAATAAATTTGAGGCCCTTGCTGCACACGATGCCATTGTGGAAGCGCATGGCGCGTTGAAAACCGTAGCGGTGAGCCTGATGAAGATCGCGAATGATATCCGCATGCTCAGCTCCGGACCACGGTCAGGCATAGGCGAAATTTTTATC
>JAEUVW010000370.1 GCA_016786525.1 Chitinophagaceae bacterium | reverse complement strand
AATAAGACCTGTAAGCTTTTCAAAACCTTATAGGTCTCGAAACGGTACAGGTTTTCAAAAGCTGCAGTGAATGTGTTGCTTAGGGCAGTATTTTTTTAAAGAACACAAGCGGGCCCGGTATGGAATTACAACAGACCTGCGTCTTGGTTTATCATGAGCACTCCCTTTATGAAATCTGTACACCGGACACTTTTCTTATCCTTCATTTGCCTGTTGACGGCATGGTCTGTACAGGCGCAATGCCTGTGTGCAGATATGCGTTTCCGCCTGGTTTTGCCGGGCCTGCAGTTCCGGGACGGGCAGACAAACTACCGCATCCGCACTGTGACTCCGGAACGGGCTTTAAGTTTCAACCACTTTGATCCCGCACAGATCACAGGCGATACGGTCCGCTTCAGCATCCCGACCGGGGGCGGTATTGATTCGCTGGTATTCACCCTGTCGTTTCCGGACAAAAGCCTGGAAATGAATATCTGTGTGCTGCATATGCACTATGATATCGATTATTTTATCGATCTGACGACGTTTGCCCCCGGCACTTATTTATTCGACTGGGAGGCGATCGGCGCCTGCCAGCAACAGCATCGTGAGGGTAGCCTGGTCCATTGCGGCGACTCCTCGTTTCATCAATTGAAGCTGGTGGATCCGAAAGATCCGTATTGGCCGCAATCTTTTGTGCATCACCAGATCAGGCCGTATCCCCTGCAGTCGTTCCGCATAAAAAAGTAAAACGGTTCAGTCTGCTATTTTAGACAGCATGTTCCCGGCAGCATCAAAGGCTACTTTCCATTCTTCGGTAAACCGCTTCAGTTCCATTGTATAGGTCACTTTTGTACCTGTGCTGATCTTATCGATATCGTCGACACGGTAGCCGCTGAATGCTTTGTCCAGCTTGCTGCGCACGGCCGCAGGCAAGTCGCTTTTCCCTATTTCTTCTTTGTGCCGTACCAATTTTCCGGCCCCGTCAAACCAGGCGTGGTGGTCTGTGCCGAACAGGCCGGTTTCAAATTCCACCTTGTACAGGCCGCCCTCAGTTTCCCACTCCACATCGGAGGCTTTGGGAAATGTTTTTTGAAAGCTGTTGCGGACGAGTGAGGGTAATTCATTTTGGGCAATATCCTGAGCGGAAACACGGTCTGTGAGCTTCAGCAATAATGCGGCAAGGATGATCTTTTTCATGTCTTTCTGATTTTTTTACAAAGGAAACAGGCAATTCTGGAAACAATCTGGAATGTCAGAGTTCATAGATGATGCGGACAAAGGAACTGACCCGCTCTTCTTTTTGTCCCAGCGGTAAACCGGCTACCAGTCCGGCAGCAAGATGTTTACTGACCTGGATCTTCACCTGCGGGCGGAGGGTAAATGTGGTTTTGCCCTGCCTGATTTCCTGGTTGCATTCAATGCCGATGAAGTTCTTTGTTTTGGGTATCGTATAATGCAGCGAGGCATTGAGCTGCCATTTGATGCCGGAGGGCATGGAGCCCGTTTCCTGCAGGATGAGGGGGCTGCAATAGAGAAGGGTATGCATATTCCTTCCCCAGCGTTTGGCTGCGACGAAGAAAGGATTGTACACCATGCCGCTGACGAAGCGCTGCTGCTCTGCGGACCTGAATTCCCTGAACTCTATGATCTGTGTATAACCGGCAGCCAGTGTGGCCTGGTGCCTGGAGGAAACGAGGAAGGAGTATTGCGCCGATAGGCGGATGCACTCCAATTTGTTGCCCGGTACCTCTGTCTGCGGCCCGATGCCTTTGTACAGGGCAAGGTCAGCCTCTGCTTCCAAACCCAGGCGATCGACGGGTGCGAATTCGTATTCGGCCAGCAGGGTGTTTTTATTGTAGCCGGATACACTGCTGAAATCCGAACCTATATTCAATTCTTTTTCTCCTTTGCGGGCACCCAGGTCGCGTACCAGGTCAAAATAAAGCGGTTCGGCATGCGCTACTTTATCCGGTTTGCTGTTTTGGTTTTGGGCGCTGGTATTGCCGGGTGTAAAACTGCATGCTGTAAGCAGGCTTGCGACAAGGTATTGTTGTATCCTATCCATAATGCAAAGCAAGGATGCGATACTGGAAACAATCTGGAATGGAGGATCAGCGATGGGTTTGGAAGTCTACAACAAAGCAATGCAGGCCGCCTGCAAAATCATATGAAACGCTAAAACCGTACAACTCACATATGGCTTTGACAATGGCCAGCCCTAATCCTGTGCCGGATTGCCTGGCGCCCGGTTTGTAAAAGCGGCTGAAGATCTTTTCCCGGTCCAGCGCTTCGTGGTGTCCGCTGTTGCGGATGGTCAGGGTGTGCCCGCTGATGCTGATCTGCACTGTTCCCGAAGGTATGTTGTGAAACAAGGCATTCCGGACCAGGTTGGAAACAATGATGGTCGCCAGTGCATTGTCCATTGTTGCAAACAGGGTAGCGGACGCTGAAAGTGTCATGCTGACCTGCCTGAATGCGGCCATCTCCTCCAGGTCGCTGACACTTTGCCGGACCAGCAGGTGTACCGGTACCAGCTCTTCGTTTAAGAATTGTTTGCTTTCGATCCGGGTCAGCAGCAAGAGGGATTTGTTGAGCCGTACCATGCGTTCGATGATCTGCATGACCGACCCGATCCCTTCCGCCTGTGCTGCTTCAAAATTACCCTTTTCGAGCATCAGCTCCAGTTTGTTCGTCGCAACGGCCAAAGGGGTCTGCAGCTCATGTGCCGCATTGCCGATGAATTCCTTTTGTTGTTCGTAGGTCTCCGTGCTATGTTGCAGCAGTGCCCTTACCGCTTGCTGCAGGTCGGAAAATTCTTTGGTATCCGTAGCGACGACAGGAAGGGCTTGGTTGCTGCCCAGGCGGAAGCCTTTTAACTGGTCGAGCAGGCTGTAAAACGGCCGCCACAGGCGCTGCAATACGTACCTGTTGATGAGGATAAGCCCGGCAACCAGTACAAGGTACAGCCAAAGGGCTTCGCGGAACAGTTCTTTGACCAGGTCATCTTCTTCTACCATGGAATTGATGATGTCCAGGCGGTAATACCGGTCCTGGTGTTCGAAAACAGTGCTGAGCATCCGTACCGGCTCCAGTTCCGGTGTTTCGTCATCGGCATCCTGCATGTACAGCATCGTATCGGTATACCGGTCTTTTGCCGAAAGCGCTGCTGCGCGCGCTACAGGCTGAATGGCAAAGAAGCCTTCCTCAAAATTGTTTTGGTGCAGGATGCTGGTATCAGCCTGTACTTTATAAAGGATCTGGCGCTTATAGTTTTCCAGGCCCTCGTCCATGCTTTCTTTGATCTCGTTCAGGATATTGAAATAGAAGACAAAGGCCCACAGGCTCACCACGAACAGCAGCGAGACAGACAGGTATTTTAAGGATTGGTTGAGCAGCTTCATTTTTCTACAAGCTTATACCCGATGCCGTACACCGCTTCGATGCTTAGGTCTGCTGTTTGCAGCTTTTTGCGCAGGTTTTTGATCTGGTAGTAGATAAAGTCGAAATTGTCGGCCTGGTCTATATCGTCTCCCCATACATGCTCCGCCAGGGCTGTTTTCGTCACCAGGCGGTTCCGGTTCAGCAGGAAATAGTTGAGCACATCAAATTCTTTACGGTTCAGCGGTACCTGTTCGCCGTTGATGAAGAGCAGCCTTTCGCCGATGTCCAGCAGCATATTGGCAACTTCAATCCTGTTTTTACCGTCCAGTTTTTTGCGCCGCAATACGGCTTTTACCCGGGCATTGAGCTCTGCTATATGAAAGGGTTTGGTCAGGTAATCATCGGCTCCCAGTTCCAGGCCTTTCAGCTTGTCGTCCAAAGAATCTTTGGCGGAAATAATGATCACGTTTTCCGCTTTGTCTGATTGTTTCAGTTCTGCCAGCAAGGCCAGGCCATTGCCGCCGGGCAGCATAATGTCCAGCAGGATACAGTCGTAGTCATACACACCGATCTTTTCCCGGGCTGTGTGGAAGTCTGCAGCGGTCTCTATGACAAAGTGCTCCTGTGCCAGGGAGGCTGCCAGGGTCTCCCGCAAAGCGTCCTCGTCTTCGATGATGAGTATTTTCACCCGGCAAAATTAACCATTGAATTCTGGAAAGAAACGGGAATGCCTGTGCAACAGGTATGTTAATATGTGTAATGGTGTTTGTTGGTATGTCTTGCAAATGGGCTTTCTATGCGCCGGTTTCCTGTGGGTCCGTATCATCGCACGCAGCACAGATGCCTGCGGCAGGACAGCAGTGTGGTATGGGTCAGCTGTCATGGAGTTGAATCTCCAATGACAGATGCCTGCGGCAGGACAGCTACCCGGCAGCTGCACAGTTGTTAGTTGAATGAAGCCCTGAACTGCAGCGGTGCACTATTTGTTTTTGCCTTGAACAGCTTGCTGAACGATTGGGCATGCTCAAAGCCCAGCGCATAGGCGATCTCTGCGACAGAAAGGCTGGTGGTAGACAGTTTCTCCTTGGCCACTTCGATCAGCTTATTGTGTATGTGCTGCTGCGTGCTTTGCCCGGTCAGCACTTTCAGCAGGCTGCTCAGGTAACCCGGCGATACATTCAGGCTGTCGGCAATCTGCTGTACGGTCGGCAAACCCTGAGCGGCCAGCTCAGTATTGTTGAAATGCCTGTTCAGTTCCTCTTCCAGCCGGTCCAGGACCTGGTGGTTGCTGATCTTTCGCGTGATGAACTGTCTCTGGTAAAAACGGTCTGCATAACTAAGCAGGGTTTCGATCTGCGCCATGATGATGTTCTGGCTGAAGGCGTCGATGTTCGCTTCATACTCACGCCGTATATTGTCTATGATGCCGTTCAGGGTCGCTTCTTCCTGCGCGGACAGGAACAATGCCTCGTGTACGGAATAGCCGAAATACTCATATTGCCTGATCGCTTTGGCCAGGGGGGGGGCTCCAGAGGAAGTCGGGGTGGATCAGCAGAATCCATCCTGAACGTTCTGCTTCCGGGTCCTGCTGCGGGTTGACCCGTAAAACCTGGTTGGGCGCCATAAAGTACATCACCCCTTCG
>JAEUVW010000100.1 GCA_016786525.1 Chitinophagaceae bacterium | reverse complement strand
CGCTTTTTTACTCATCGGCCCCAGCAGGGTTTGCGCTGCATCCACCAGGAAGATATTGCCCTTGTTGTATTTCAGTTCAGGATAATCTTTGTTGATGATGTTCCGGCCCATTTCCGCCATCATCCCGGCCACTTCAACCCCTGTAGGGCCGCCGCCAGCAATGACAATGGTGGTGAGCCTGGACAATTGTACCGGGTCTGTGGTCCGGGTGGCTTCTTCCAGGTGCAGCAGCAACTGGTTGCGCAGGTACAGTGCATCGTCAATGGTTTTCATCGGCAATGCATGTTCCCGTACTGTATCCATATCGAAGTAATTGGTTTCCGTACCCATAGCCAGCACCAGCTGGTCATACTGCAGGGTGCCGGTATCGGTGCGGATGCTGCTGTTTTCGTAATCGATCCATTCCAGGGACCCGTTGAAGAAACGGATATTGTGCTCGTCCTGGAACATTTTCCGGAAAGGGTAACTGATGTTGGAAGCTTCGATAAATGAAGTGGCGACCTGGTAAATCAGCGGCGGGAAAAAGTGATAATTGTTCTTATCGACGAGTGTTACCTCTATGCCTTGTTTCCCGGCAAGGGAACGGGCAAGATTCAGTCCTGCAAAGCCGCCCCCTACTATGATGATTTTCATTTTCGATCAATATTAGAATTGTAAAAAATTCGTTATTGACATGCAAATTAGGCTTTGTTGACAGCCTGCGGGGGGCTTTAGGGAATTCTTAAGACATTAGGGTTTGAAGACGGCACGCGCACGGTTCAGGCGGTCGTTGATCGCCCTGCCCAGGCCTTCATCGGGGAAAATTTCCGCAAGGATGATGTCTGCCTGCAGCGCATCAATTTCCCGCATGACGCGAAAGAGATTTCCTGCTGCTTCGGTGAGGCTGCCGCCCGGGGACAGTACAAACTGCTGCACATGCTCCAGGGGGTAGCTGGCGGAGAAGCTGATGCTGGCGATCTTTTTGCCGGGAAACCGGAGTGCCAAAGCCGGGATGTCGCCTGTGTATAAGGCGGTATGCGGTGCATAATGCGATTTCAACTGCCCGGAAGTCAGGGGAGCCTGCTCCTGCGTCCGTACGGGGAACTGTACCTTTTTACCCAGCACGGCTTCAAGCTGCTCGATACTCAGGCCCCCGACACGGTGCACGATCACCTCCTCCGCTTCATCAAACCCGATGATGGTACTCTCCAGGCCAACTGTTGCCGCGCCTCCATCAAGGATATAGGCTACTTTGCCCTCCAGGCTTTGCTGTACATGTGCCGCCAGGGTAGGGCTGATATAGCCGAACTCGTTGGCGCTGGGGGCAGCCAGCGGGAAAGACAGCCTGCTGAGCAATGCCCGGCAAACAGGATGGGCCGGTACGCGTAAGGCGACTAAAGGACTGCCGGAGGTAATGATATCCGGGATAATATCTTTTTTAGGTAAAAGAAAAGTCAGTGGACCCGGAGTGAATTCCTTTGCCAGCAATTGCGCCGTTGCCGGGATATGGCTTACATACTGCTGTGCCTCTGCCCAGTCGCTGATATGAACGATCAGGGGATTGAACTGCGGGCGTTGTTTGGCTTCGAATATTTTGAGTACGGCCTCCGGGTCGAGAGCGTTGGCGGCCAGGCCATAAACGGTCTCGGTGGGTATGGCTACCAGGCAGCCCTGCTCCAGCAGTGCCTGCGCCTTGTCTATATCCGTACCGGTAAGCGTCTCCATCGTGCCGCAAATATACTAAAGTCAGAACTGCTTATTTTTGCGCTATGAAATTTTCGGTTGGGGACAAAATGAGGATCAGGAGCAGTGGGGAGGAAGGCGTTGTGGTGGCGCTGCTCGACGGGCAAATGGCAGAAGTATCTGTCGGCGGTACCATTTTCCCGATTTATATAGACGAAATAGATCATCCTTATTTATATTGGTTTACAAAAAAGAATAAGGAGCAGAAGCGGGTGCTGCGGGAGCAGATCCCTGTGGAGCAGGCGGCCGCTAAAGCCGTTCCGCTTGCCTCCGGTATACACCTGACCTTTATCCCCGTATTCCGGACCATAGATATGGAGGAGCGTGTAGAGCAGGTGAAAATTTTCCTGGTCAACCATTCACACTATACAGTTGAGCTGGAGTACAAAGTACGCATCGGCAATGTCACCTTGTTTTCGTTGCCCGGTGTCATCCAGCCTTTTTCTGACCTGTACCTGCACTATATAGACTGGGAGCAGATGCAGGAAATACCCCGCTTTGAATGGCGCCTGCGCGAAAAGCTCAGTGACCAGTACGAGACGGTGCAGGATGTGCTGAAGATCCGCCCGGTAAAGCTATTTGAGCATATCTCGCAACTGTTGCAACACAACCTGCCCAGCTTCCGCTATACCTTACTCGAAGAATTTCCGGCCAGGCGCCGGGATGGGAAAGCCGAGCTTCCCCAGGCATTGGTGCCGAAAATACAGGCCCCGGTAAAATCGATGAAAGATATTCCCCGCTACGAACTGGACCTTCATATCGAACAGCTGGTAGAAAATACAAAAGGCCTGTCGAACACAGATATGCTGCAGATACAGATAGCAGAGCTGGAGCGGTATCTGCGTATCGCGGTCAATAACCGGCAGGACCGCATGGTCGTGATCCATGGGGTGGGTAAAGGTGTATTGCGTACCGCTGTGCAGCAAACCCTGAATGCTGCCGACTGCGTAGACCGTATAGAGTCAGGCTGGCAAAGTGCCTATGGTTTTGGGGCTACAATTGTTTATTTCCGCTACTAGCTTCCCATTTCTGTGCTGATTTTTAATCCTATATTGCAGCAATAAAAATCAATCAAACCCATAAAGCGTTTCCCATTGTACAATCAATCCCTTGAACGGTTAATCACCATACTTGATGAATTGCGCGAGCGTTGCCCCTGGGACAGGAAGCAAACGATACAGAGCCTGCGTCCGCAGACCATAGAAGAATTGTACGAACTCAACGATGCGATAGAGCAGGAACGATGGAAAGACATCAAAGAGGAGTTGGGAGACCTGCTGCTGCACATTCTTTTCTACAGTAAAATAGCTGATGAGCAAGGCCGGTTTACCCTGGGTGAAGTGATCGCATCCGTATGTGATAAGCTGGTCGGTCGCCACCCGCACATCTATGAAAGTGTGCAGGTGAATGACGAAGAAGAAGTAAGGAAAAACTGGGAACAGATCAAATTGAAGGAAGGTAAAAAGTCAGTATTGTCCGGCGTTCCGGCTGCAATGCCGGCCATGATCAAGGCGTTGCGCATCCAGGAAAAATCGAAGCAGGTCGGATTTGAGTGGGAGCATATCGGCCAGGTAAAAGATAAGGTTACAGAAGAGTTGCAGGAGCTGGAGGAGGCCCTGGACAGCGCAGACGAGGAGCGGATCAGCTCAGAAATGGGCGATGTTTTTTTTGCCTTGATCAACTATGCGCGTTTTGCCCGGGTAGACCCGGAGCAAAGCCTTGAAAAAACCAACCGGAAATTCATACAACGTTTTCAGTATATAGAACAAAAGGCGGCAGAGCAAAACAGGCAACTTGAATCCATGAGCCTGCAGGAGATGGATGATCTGTGGAATGAGGCCAAAGCACAATAACCATGAAGAAGCGACTTTACCTCCTTTTCTTTGTTCTGAGTGCAGTCTTCTGGCTGTCGGCTTCTGCTTACCTGTGGTATAACTATTATGCGCTGAAGCCCGAGGGGATCGTGCATACCGTTGAAAAGGATATACACTTCAGGCAGGAGTCTGTAAAGAAACTGTTTCACAATGAAAAGCTGATGAAGCACTTATGGCTGAACCAGTTTTCAGAGCACGAATTCAGGATATTGGAAAAGCAGGGTTTTGTCTTGCAGATGTATGAGGGGGCGAAACTTGTGTTCTGGAATAAGAATAATTTTCCTGTAAAAGAGAACCGTTTTTTTCCCAATCTCACTACGATAGAAGAAGAGGGCAATGTTTCCCTATACCAGAGCTTCAGCAGTGCCGCTTATCCCGGCAGGCAGCTGAACGTGATCATCCCGGTGTACCGCTACTACGATGTGACCAATGAATATCTCAGGACCGGGCTTACCGCATCGCGGTCCTTACCGGGGTCTTTAAAAGTCTCGCTGACAAACAAACCCGGCGCCCATGCGGTACGGGGGCGGGATGGTACCGTACTGTTTTATCTTTCAGACAACGGCATATCCGAACCGTTCAAGCCCGGGGTAGTGATGCTCATGCTGATCTCGATGGCGCTGATCTTTACGGTATTGACCATACAGACCATGGGCGGCTATATTGTGCGCCGCTATTCAGCGGGATGGGGTATTGCATTTGTGTCCGTCACTATAGTCCTGGCGCGTTTGCTGGTCTATTGGTTCGGTTTGCCTTTTCACCTTGAATACCTGGAATTGTTTTCGCCGCACATCTTTGCGTCCAACAGCTTCCTGCCTTCATTCGGGCATATCTTTTTCCACGTCTTGTGCATTTACTGGCTGCTGTCTTTTGCCATGGCGCAAAAGGGAGCTTTTGATCATATTCGTTTTAATATAAAAAGCCCGATCTTCCGCTGGCTTATTTTTGTTGCTGGTGTCAAAATAGTGATCCTTTTTTGCTTTTACCTGCAGCACCTGGTGCAGGCCATTGTTTTTGATTCGGATATATCTTTCGATACGAACACCTTCAATGCCACAGACAAGTTTACTTTTCTTGCCCTGATCATTATTGCATTCATTGCCCGGATCACCCTGTTGTCGCTGAATATGGCCAATATGTTCTTTGAGCGGCTGGTAAAGAGCAAAGCAGAAAAGTATATAACGATCGTTGTCTCGCTTATCGTCATGCTTTGCCTGCATCGTTATCTGGCCCATGGCGATAAGCCCTGGTTTCCTGCAAACAATATGCAAACCAGGCTGGATATTGTAGCGGTGCTTTGGGCCGTGGCTTATATCCGTATGATCGATGTGAAAAACATCAAGAGCATTTTTGCAAAGTCCGGCCTTTTTTCCATGATCTTTATCAGCGTCTATTTCTCGATGCTGTTTGCGCTGTATTTTAAGTTCTATATCGACGACAAGGAGAAGAATATCAGCCGCCCTGCTTTTGCAGAAAAATTGTCCCGCAAGCAGGATATAGAGCTTGAGCTCCGGTTTGAAAAGATAGATAAGAACATACAGGAGGACCTGCAGCTGCAGCATTGGCTCGAGGAAGGGGATACGCTGTCCATACAGGATGTGTACAAGCACTTTAAGGTCTATAATTCTGAATTGTATTTCACCAAATATGCGGAAGATATATTCCTGTATAAAGCAGACGGCAGCCCGATTATTGCCAGCCAGAAAATGCCGCTGGATACACTCCTTGCGATGCGCAGCAGGAGCCTGCCGACACTGAACCCTTTCCTGTTCTTTAATATTGACTATAGCGAGCGGGGGACTTACCTTGTATTGGTGCCGATCCGGAAATCGGCTACCAGGGAGTTGCTGGGATATATGGGTATCGATTTCAGGATCAAGCAAAATATTTCACAATCGCTTTACCCGAACCTGATCAAAAGCGGCAGTGAAACAGAATACAAGCCCGAGACCCAGTATAACTATGCCTTGTACAGCAAAGGCAAGCTCCTGAATCAATACGGTAATTTCAATTTTGATTATGCCATCAACACAAACCCCGAAGGTGTTTCCTACGCACAGAGAGGAGACGTTTCTCTGCTGTACTATAAGGTAGCGGAGAACAGGGTATACGTGGTGGTGTATAAAAATAATGTACTGGTAGGGATCATTACCATTTTTTCCTTCCTGTTCGGCATTTCCCTGTTTATTGCTGCAGTCGAAAACTGGATTGTGCTGCTGGTTGCCGCCTGGATGACAGGCCGGAAGATCGCGGCGATCTACAACATCAGTATCAGTGTACGGGTCAAGTATTTTGCGCTCGGCTTCACCGCGGTATCCTTTTTTATCATTGGCCTGTCCACCATTATTTTCCTGACAAACCGTTACCACGTGTCCAGCCTGGATATGATCCAGCAGAATATTGCGAATACGAGCGATGCTGTTGCCGACTACCTTCAGCATGAAGATGTCTACAATCACTACCAGTCTACACATGATGAGATCACCAGCAGCGGTTTTGTATTCTTCCTGACCAACCTGTCCCAGCAGCAGAAAATGGACATCAATGTTTTCGACTCTTCAGGCAAGCTGGCCTTCACCACACAGGATAATATCTATGAGTCCAAGGTGCTGGACAATGTGATGTCGCCCGCGGCATTCCAGATCATGCGGAAGAAAAAACTATCCAGTTTTATACAGCCGGAGAAAGTGGGCAGCCTGGAGTATACGGCAAGCTATGCGCCGATCACCCACGAAAATAAGCTGATCGGCTACCTGAATATCCCGTCTTTTTACATCAAGCAAAGGCTGGATACGCAGATCGTATCGCTGATCACCACGCTGGTCAATATTTATACCATCCTGCTGCTGATCTCCTGTATCATCACCTTTATCTTTATCAATACACTCACCAAGTCATTGAGGATGGTGGCCGACAGCCTGAAAAATGTAAGTCTGGCGAACAATACCCTGATCCACTGGCCGTATAAGGATGAGATCGGCCTGCTCATCGATGAATACAATAAGATGGTGGCCACCGTGGAGAAAAACGCCCGTTCCCTGGTGCTGGACGAAAGGCAGAACGCCTGGCGCGAAATGGCGCAGCAGGTGGCGCATGAGATCAAGAACCCGCTGACACCCATGAAGCTGAATATCCAGTACCTGCAGCAGGCGATCAACTCCAATCACCCGGATATCATCAACCTGACGAAGCGCGTATCGAGTTCCATTATCGAACAGATCGACAACCTCAACTACATCGCTTCCGAGTTTTCCAACTTTGCCAAGATGCCGGAAAACAAAACAGAGCGCATCGAGCTGAAAGGGATGCTGGAACGGGTGATCCTGTTGTTTTCCGGCAATAAGAACCTGACCATTACCTATACCTTCCCGGATACACCGGTCGAAGTATCTGCCGATAAGAGCCAGATGCTGCGCATCTTTACCAATATTGTGCAGAATGCGGTAGAGTCTATACCGACAGAGCTCAGGGATGGGCTTGTAGATATACAGGTTTCTTATGAGGAAGGCAAGGAAGCATTGGTGCGGGTAAAAGATAACGGGTCAGGGATACCGGACGATGTAAAGGATAAGATCTTCGATCCGTATTTCACCACCAAATCTTCCGGTACCGGCCTGGGGCTTGCCATGACGAAAAAGATCATTGAGCTCTGGGGGGGAAGCATCCGTTTTGAGTCCGTCACCGGCGAGGGTACGACCTTTATACTGACCATACCGATGGCCTGATAAGCCGGGAGATAATTCAGGACCGGGAAAGCGGGTAAATTCCCCCGCTGAGATGATACAGCTGTGTATAACCCCTTGCTGCCAGTTTCTGCATACCGATCACGCTCCGGATGCCTTTGGCGCAATAAAGTACGATGACCCGGTCTGCAGGTATATCGCCCATGCTGTTTACCAGTGCCGCCAGGGGGATGTTGGTGCCGCCGATATTGAAGGCTTCATGTTCAAAAGGCTCACGCACGTCGATGAGGACAAAAGGCCTGCCTTCTGCCCTCCATTGCTCCAGGTCTGCTCTGCTGATATTGTTCATTACCGCTTATGGCGTGCCGCCGGTTTTTTCCCTCCCCTGTGTTTGTCAAAGGTTTTGCGGGCAGTCGGGTTATAGGCAGGGCCTTCTCCCAGGCCATCCGGCAAGGGCAGCCTCGGCAATTCCCGTTCAATCATTTTCTGGATATTCAGCAGGCGGTACATATCCTTCTCGTTGACAAAAGTGATCGCTGTACCCGTGGTCGCTGCTCTTGCTGTACGCCCGATGCGGTGAATGTAATCCTCGGGGTCGGGCGGCACATCATAGTTCAGTACCAGGTCAATCCCCGTAACGTCAATGCCCCGCGATAATACGTCTGTACCGACCAGCACGGAGATACTGCCGTTCTTGAATTGCTGCATGATCTGTTCCCGCTCTTCCTGCTTCAGGTCCGAGTGAAAGGCTTTGGAGGCAATGCGGGATTTCTGGAGCATGGCAAAGACCTGCTTTACCTTTTCCTTTGTGCCCGCAAAAATGATGATGCTCTTGTATTGCCCGCTCTTTAAGATGCCTTTCAATAAAGAATCCTTTTGCTGGTCGTGGGTCAGGTACACTTGTTGTACGATCCCCTCCGCAGGCTTGGAAATGGCGATGTTGATCTGGTAAGGATTATGAAGGATTTTTCCGGCCAGGGTCCTGATCTTGGGCGGCATGGTCGCCGAAAAAAGAAGGGTTTGCCTTTGCTTCGGCAGCTCGGATACGATGCGCTCGATGTCTTCAGAAAAGCCCATGTCCAGCATGCGGTCGGCTTCGTCCAGCACCAGGTGCTGCAGCTGGCTGAAATCCACAGCACCCATATTCAGCAGGGCGATCAGCCTGCCCGGGGTGGCTATGACAATGTCTGCTCCTTTTTTGAGCGCCCGTTTTTGCTGCTCCCAGGTAATGCCGTCGCTGCCACCGTATACGGCTACAGAACTGACATCGATATAATAAGCCATGGCGTCGATCTGCTGATCGATCTGCTGGGCAAGCTCCCGGGTGGGCACCAGTACTAGGGTATTGATGTGCTTTGTGGCGGTGGTAATGATCTTATTCAGGATCGGCAAGACGAAAGCTGCCGTTTTTCCCGTTCCGGTCTGCGCGCAGGCGATCAGGTCTTCATTGTTCAGTATGCGGGGTATCGCCTGCTCCTGTATCGGAGTGGCATTACTATAGCCCATGGCATCGATCCCGTCCAGCAGGTCATATTCCAGTTCAAAATCGTCGAAGGTCAAAGTCTAGGCTTGTTGTTTATGATACAGTTTATTTTTTACGAAACCGTTTTTGTGAAAGAAATGGGTGAAAGACACCCGCAATACGCCCATGCCGTATTGGGCACTGCGCTTGAAATTAATACTGGAGGCTTCGTCGAAGTACTTGGTAGGGCAGGTGACTTCTGCAATTTCGTACCCGTTCATAAAGATTTGCGAGATCATCTCATTGTCAAAAACAAAATCATCGCTGTTGTGGCTAAAATCAATGGAGCGGATCACCTCCGAGCTGAAGGCGCGGTAGCCGGTATGGTATTCACTCAGCTTTTGCCCCAGCATGATATTCTGGAACAGCGTGAGGAAGCGGTTGGCGATATATTTATACATCGGCATGCCTCCTTTCAGCGCCCCTTTGCCCAGTATCCTGGACCCAAATACGACAGGATAGACATCATTGCCGATGATCGAGGCCATGGCATGGATCAGCATGGGGGTATACTGGTAGTCGGGATGCAGCATGATCACGATCTCACCCCCCAGTTCCAGGGCTTTTTTATAACAGCTTTTCTGGTTGCCGCCATAGCCTTTGTTGATTTCATGCGTCACAATGTGCCTTATACCCAGCCGTTTAGCTTCGGCTACGGTGTCATCTGGGCTGTGGTCGTCGACAAGGACCACATCATCCACGATCTCGAAAGGTATTTCTTTATAAGTGCGCTCAAGCGTGCGGGCAGCTTTATAGGCAGGTAATACGACAATTACCTTTTTTCCGTTGAACATATTCCTGCAAAGTTAAGGTGTAATCCGGATTTTTGTCTGTTTAAGCGGCCGGCACTTCCATTCCGGAGCATAATTATGTAACAATTACCGTATCAGGCTGTAAATGGCCGCTGTTCCTGCTGTTTATTTTTGCGCTGTATATAAAAGTAAAACCATTGTTATGAGCGAAATCAAAGACCTGGATCGTGAAGAAGGAGTCAAAAAGCTAAAAGAATTAGCAGAAAATAAAGTATGTTTTTTTATTACGCGTATGCCTGAAGCGGAAATTGACACCCGGCCTATGTCTACCCTGGAGACAGACGATGAGGGCAATTTCTGGTTCCTGTGCAAAGAAGACAGCAATGTTGCCCAGCAGATCGCCGCAGACGATAAAGTAGAGCTTTTGTACGGGGACAACAGCAATAATGCCTATCTTTTTGTCAAAGGCAGGGCTGCCCTGCTGCAGGACCAGTCTATCATCAACCGCCTGTGGACACCCATTGCAAAAGCCTGGTTTACAGAAGGAAAAGAAGATCCCACGATCCGTATCATCAAGGTACGCCCCTCCGACATTCACTATATGGATACACAGCATGGTAAAATTGTATCTGGTTTCAAAATCATATTGGCGGCCATCACCGGCAAGCGGATGGATGACGGTCGCGAAGGCGATATCAATATCTGACCTGTAACGGGGAGCCAAGTCCTTGCAAATGCTTCTTGTCTCATTTGCAAATAAAAAAAACCGAAGCACATTGCTTCGGTTTTTTTATCATAAGTGCGGTGCTGTTGTCCTTAGCGGGCAGAATCGCTGTCCAGTATGGGTTCGGCGATATTGTTGCCCAGCACACGCCAGTTTTGTATGGCCGGCCTGGGTTCAACGGGGGCCTTCCTGGCCGCTTTTTGTGCATCCTTTTGTGCAATGACAGCAGCCATACTGTCGCGGGCTGTTTTCTCCCTGAGTTCCTGCTGGGCTGCTCCCTGTGCCAGGCCTTCCGTCACGCCTTCGGCCTTTCCTGCCTTCATGCCTTCCGTTTTACCCAGGGCAAATCCCTCGTCATAAGATGCCTTTTTCAGTTCAGGGTATTTAAGGTAGCCTAACAGGGCCGCAAATCCGAGGCCTAAAATCAATCCGATCAGTAAATTTCTCATAAAATGTTTGTTAGAGGGGTGAATAATCTTATGCTCAATAAGGTGGTGGTATACAAATATTGTTTTTCGTGGGGACAATTCAAAATTTACGGCATTTTTTGACAGAAATAGTAACACCGTTTTTCTTCCCGGAAGATAGGGGGTAAAAGGCCCTGCTGTCTTTTGTCTGGCACCCCTTAACATTCATAAAAATCATTCATAAACCTGCCTGAAAAAAATTACCTTTGCCCACCTTTTGACCCGGAAAATATTGTAAAGAGGAAATATGAGTGCCATTATAGAAAAATTAGAAGCCATTAAAGCACGGTTCGACGACCTGGGCATTGCGCTGACCAACCCCGAAGTGGTGGGCGACAATAAAAGGTTTATGACCGTAAGCAAGGAATACCACAAGCTGGAAAAGGTGATCGAACCTTACCGGAGGTACAGGGCTTGCCTGGACGGTATCGCATTCGGCAAGGAAGTGCTGGAAACGGAGAGCGATGCAGAGCTGCGCGATATGGCCAAGGCCGAACTGGAAGAACAAACGGAACAACTGGAAACGCTTGAGGCAGA
>JAEUVW010000333.1 GCA_016786525.1 Chitinophagaceae bacterium | reverse complement strand
GTTTGAACCATTTTGTTGAGCGGTAAAAATCGTGGAAATTTCCCTTTTTTTCGCAATATACACATGTTATTTTTGATGTTCTATGCAATTAATTCTATAAAATTGTTAACCTCAAAAAATTAATTCTATGCTTTTGAAATCAGATAGAGATCGTTTGGAAAGAATCAGGGAGTATATTCTGAAAAACCTTGATAAAACACTGAATATAAAAACATTGAGCACCATATTTGGAGTAAGTGCTCCTACCTTAAGACGGCAATTTCATAAATATTTCCATGTTCCCATCTATACCTATATCTGTCAGCAAAGAATGGAATATGCTAAAGAGTTGATTCTTGCCTATACCCATACGGTTTATGAAATTTCCGAACTCGTAGGTTATTCAGAATCATCAAACTTTTCCCACGCATTTACCCGGTACTTTGGTGCATCTCCCAGTCGTTTCATAGAAAATAATCAGAAGTAGCGATAAACACCAATTGAATATATGTAACATAAATAATGATAAAAATCACATTATTTTGATTGTTATAAACATTTTATTTGTATTTTTTTGAACTTATTTTTGTGTTGTAAATATATTCTATAACAATTTAAATTGATTATTATGAAAAATGCAAAAAAACTATTTTTGATGGCCGCCCTATTATTCAGTGTCGCCGTCACTTCGGTGCCATCTTATGGACATGGTGCATGCAATACTTTTTTTAGCTGGAAATGTGAAGAAAGGCCCAGGTGGCAGTCCGAAGCTGCATTGTTTTCATTTTGGGTACCGGTGGCTGTTCAGTTCACATGGTATCAGTGTTACCCATATTACACCCCTGCTTATGTATCCAGATCCTGGGGCTGGCAATACACCAAATATACGGCAGGTATCGGCTGTGAAAAATATGGATGGAAAAAACGCTGGTATCAATCAAGAGGAGAAGGATACTCTCCTTTGGTCAGCGAGTTCATCGGCGATCTGGTGGAAAAAGATGATGAGGATTACTCCGATGAGCCGAACTCAGAAGAATCAAAAGTGATTGAAAAAGAAGCAACATTAGATGTGAGGAAGCGCACTATAACGGTTAGCGGTATTGATGCTACCTGCAAAGTCCTGGATGGATCCCCGGTTTATTCACTCATTCGCTACGAGATCTGGCAGGGTAGAAGTGAAAGAGATACAGTTTATGACAGTACCAAAGTGATCTATAAAACACAGATCAGGCTAAACGGAACTGGGGATAAAATGATTGAAGCAGAGGGGAGTTTAGCCGGAATCCGGTACGAAACGTCAACAAAGGATGGTTATCGCAATCTGATCATCAGCTCAGGCTCTGTCGTTTTGCCCATTCCGATACCCGGTACCTGGGCCTTCGGCTTGTCTCTGACGGCGGAGGAGACGAAAAGGCTACAATGAGAAGGGCTATTGAAAGCTCAGACGAAGCATTGGCAAAAGATCCGTTTTCTTTTGAAGTGTTTCCCAACCCGGCTACAGACCAGTTGACCATCCGCCTGCAGTCTGCAGAAAAAACAGCGGGTGATATCCGTATCTATGACGGTATGGGTAAGTTGGTATCGACATTGCCTACAGAGCAGCTTAATGAAGATCAGGCGAAAGATATTAAAATGGATACACAGGGTCTTTCCGGGGGAACCTATTATATCGTCATTCAGACCGGCGAAAAAAAATATGTAAAGAGCATCGTGATCACCCGCTGATAAGCAGGGCTAAACGATTCATCTTTTTACAGGCGCATCTTTTTCTTGTAGGAGAAAGATGCGCCTGTAGGATATTGGTGGCCTGCGGATCAATAGGGAACTTCATACTGCTTGATTCATTTTTTTTTGCTATTTTGGTATTCATTACTGCAGCAACAAAGCGTCTTTACCTTATACCTGTTCTTTATGAAAACATTCGGCTATTTTCTGTTGAGCCTGAGCCTGCTGGCTTCCTGTAAAAAAGACCCCAAAAGCCCCGGAGATCCGCATACCGGTATCTATGCCCTGGGTGTAAAAGTAAATCCCAGTGATGTTTTTAGCGCCCAGACGGTGTATTGGGCTGAGGGGAAGGAAATCGTTCTGGGCGATCGTAATACTGTTGCTGCATCGATAACGCTTAAGGGCAGCGACGTGTATGTGACCGGTTTTAAAGACAAAAAAGCCGTGCTCTGGAAAAACGGCGTACCGGAATACCTTCCGATGGAAGCGTCAGAGGGTGCTACCTGGGCGGTCAACTTTAATGGCAGTGACGTCTATGCTGTGGGGGTAGATGGAGACCAGGCAGTTGTCTGGAAAAACAGTGTCCTTTATAAAAAGTTGTCCCAGAAAGGTAGTTATTCAGGCGCAGTGGACGACAAGGGTGATATCCATTACCTGGTGAAGAAGTCTGGTGAAGAAGGCGGCCCCAGGATAAAATATGGAAAAAATGAAGTGATCACTGAAGTAACGGATCCTACCAACAAAGTAGAGCAATTGGCCTTGTCCGGAACAGATGTGTACTTTGGCGGGACGAATCAAAAAGAAACCGAGGTGTACATCTGGAAAAATAACGTGAAATCCGTTGTGGAAATGGCATTCGATACCCTGACTACGCAATATGAATTCGCTAATTTATGGGTCGATGGTACCGATGTGTACCTGTTTTATTATGATACGGATATTGATAAGAGAAGTTCAGTGACGAAATATTGGAAGAATGGTACCGTTTATACCCTCAAGGTTCCATCCGGGCTTACACCGGGTTATTTCAGGGTTTTTGGCAGTAAGATATATTACTCAGGTTCATTTCCGGACGATTATACAGGTAGTAAGAACGGTGCCCTGTATGTTGTGGATGATATAATCCATTATCTTTCAAAGGGAAATTACTCTGGTGTGCAGGATATCGCTGTACAACCATAGTAAATAGGTTTGTGGCTCTATTGGCTTGCCGGACCCGGCTGATTATCGTTACCTTCGCGGTACACGATTGTTTTTGCGTATGATGACCTTCCGCCAGCTTAACCTCAACAGTTCCCTGCTCAAAGCCCTGGACGATATGGGCCTCGATCATCCGACCCCCATACAGGAGCGTGCTTTCCCCGTAGTGATGTCGGGCGCCGATGTATGCGGTATTGCGCAGACCGGTACGGGTAAGACCTTTGCCTACCTGCTGCCCTGCCTGAGGCTATGGAAATTTTCAAAAGAGCCATACCCACAGGTATTGATCCTGGTACCAACGCGCGAACTGGTGTTGCAGGTGGTCAGTGAGGTCAAAAAGCTAACGGCCTATATGAACGTGGTGACCCTGGGTTTTTATGGAGGGGTAAACACCAGGCCGCAGATGGCTGCCGCGGAGCAGGGTTGCGATGTCGTTGTGGCCACGCCCGGCCGCCTGATGGACCTGGCACTCAGTGGTTCCCTGAAGCTGAAATCGGTAAAGCGCCTGGTGATCGACGAAATGGACGAAATGCTGAACCTGGGCTTCCGTACCCAGATCAAAAATGTGCTGGAATTGTTACCCGAAAAAAGGCAAAACCTGCTTTTTTCCGCCACCATCACCGAAGAAGTGGAATCCCTGATCGACGACTACTTTAATGAACCCACGCGCATAGAAGCCGCTCCCACCGGCACTCCGCTGGAAGGGATCGAACAGTTGGCCTACGAAGTACCCAATTTTTATACCAAGATCTACCTGCTGGAGCTATTGCTCAGCCAGCACCCGGAAATGAACAAGGTACTGGTGTTTGTCGCGACCAAAAAGCTGGCCGACCAGGTGTATGAAGAGATGGAAAAAGGTTTTCCCGGTGCATCTAATGTGATCCATTCCAACAAGGAGCAAAACCACCGCTTCAATACCGTCAACAAATTCCGGGACGGTACCTACCGCTTTATCATTGCCACAGACATCGTGGCCCGGGGTATCGATATTTCGGAAGTGTCGCACGTCATCAATTTTGATCTGCCCGAAGAGCCGGAAAACTACATCCACCGCATTGGCCGTACCGGTCGTGCCGACAAAAAGGGTATCGCGATCAGTTTTATTACTGAACGGGAAAAGCCCTTGCAGGAAGCGATAGAGACCCTGATGAAGCGCAGTATCAAGGTGCTGCCGCAGCCCGACGATCTTGAAATATCAGACGTGCTGACGGAAGACGAACAACCCAAAAGGTTTGTACCCAATATCGTGATCCGGCAACCGAAGCGGGAAGCTGCGGGCGCTGCCTTTCACGAGAAAAAGGCCAAAAACCAGAAGGTAAACGTCAAGGTGAGCCACAAGGAAAAAATGATGAAGAAATACGGCAAACCCAAAAAACGCGCTCCCAAAAAATAGCACCCTCGTGAACCAGAAGATCATCAACTATACGCTTGAAGATATTGAACAGGCAGCCGCGGACATCTGGCAAGCCGGTAAAGACTATGCCGTATGGTCGTTTAACGGCGGTATGGGCGCGGGTAAAACAACCCTGATTGCCGCCATCTGCAGGCAGCTTGGGGTAGAAGACCCGGTCAGCAGCCCCACCTATGCTATCGTCAATGAGTATGCTTTTGAAGCGGGCGGCAGCAGCAAGACCGTCTACCATTGCGACTGGTACCGTCTCCGCGATGCCGATGAGGCGCGCGAAGCCGGCATGGAAGATTGCCTGTATGCTGCGAACAGCTACAGCTTTATCGAATGGGCCTCTAAGGCTCCTGAGCTGCTGCTGTACCCTTACCTGGAAATAATAATCGAAGTACTGAGCGAAACGGAGCGGAAGGCGACGCTCTTTTGCGGGCAGAAAAACGAACACTGATGCGCAAAAGCCTGATCAGGAAAGCAAAATGGGAAAACGGGCTGCGGGCAACGAAAGCCATTGCCGGTGATGTGCTGAAGCCGGATTATAGTTTTTACCTGCTGCTTGTTTTTGTAGGGTCTATGTGCCTGGCGGTGTGGTCTATCAATATGTACCGCAACACCTTTATGGATTGGCGCCTACTCATCCTGCCCTCTGTGCTGGGATGTTTTGTGGCAAATGCCCTGTTTTTTTCAAAGCTGCGCAGCGCTGGTGAAAAAATAGGGGTATCATTCTTCATTTGCAGTATATGCGGTGGCTGCATTGCTCATTTTCTTACCACTTTTGCAAACCGGCAGTTCGCCGGCAAAGAGCAGCAACAGGAGGCCTTCGCCATAATCCGTAAAGGCAGCTTTGCCAAAGGAAGGGGTTCCTGCGGGCAGCCCTACGCCAGCATCGACTTTCACGGCCTGGAAAAAGACATCGTGTTTGCCTGCGGGGAAGAGACGCTGGTGCTTCAGTCCGACAGTGTATGGGTTGCCTATAGCACAGGCCTGTTTGGCTTTGCGGTGATCCGGGAAAAAGGTTTGCGCTAAAAACCTATAAGGTTTTCAAAACCTTATAGGTCTGTGTATGCAATAAAACAAAAGGCATCCATTAAACATTATTAATTAAGCATTAATCATCATTATTTATTTCTACGGAAGCAGGACAGGAATGTTGTGTATCGGTTCTCACTCCACTTCGTTTTGTTTTGGAATGACGAGCGTATAACAAGTGAAAAGCACATCCCGAAAAATGAAAGCCAATATCCGCTCCAGTCCGGCCCGCTAACCATTGATCATATTCATTAAAAAAAGGCCCGCCGGCAATAGCTGCCGGCAGGCCCATTAAATATTAAACATTAGTCATTATTCATTAACCATTATTCATTCCTCACTATTCAATCGCTTCATGCTTTTTCCGGTTGAAGATCCAAAAGATGATCGGGAACACCAGCAGGGTCAGCACCGTTGCGGTGACCAGGCCGCCGATGATGACAATGGCCAGCGGTTTTTGCGACTCAGAACCGATACCCGTGCTCAAGGCCGCGGGCAACAGCCCGATAGAAGCCATCAGCGCCGTCATCACCACCGGCCGGGTCCGTATCTTCACGGCTTCCGAAATGGCCTGGTTCAGGGGCATACGCAGGCCGATGTTCTTGTGAAATTCCGAGATCAGGATCACCCCGTTCTGGATACAGATACCGAACAGGGCAATGAAACCTACACCGCCGGAGATACCGAAGTTCGTACCGGTAAGGTGCAGGGCCATGATGCCGCCGATGATGGCGAAGGGCACGTTGGCCAGTACCAGCAGCGAATCGCGGATATTGCCGAACATAATGAACAGCAGGATGAAAATCCCCACCAGGCTGATGGGCACCATCTGGGCCAGGCGGCCGGTAGCGCGTACCTGGTTTTCGAATTCACCCGTCCAGCCAATGCTGTAGCCCTGTGGTAATTGCACCTTTTTGGCCACGGCAGCCTGTGCTTCGGCAATGGTGCTGCCCAGGTCGCGGTCGCGTACAGAAAACTTCACCCCGATAAAGCGTTTGGTATTGTCGCGGTAGATAAAGGCCGGGCCGGTGATCTTCCTGATCCGGGCAATTTCCTTGATTGGTATCTGCACACCGGAGAGGGTGGGGACTTTCAGGTTTGCCATATCTTCCTCATCCTTGCGGTACTCCTGGTTGTACCGTACCCTGATATCGAATTTGCGTTCACCTTCATATTTCTGGGTGGCGGTCTTACCGCCAAAGGCCATTTCCAGCACGGCCTGCGCATCGGCTACCTTTACGCCATAAGCCGCCATTTTGTCCCGGTCCAGGATCACACTGATCTCCGGCTGGCCCACATTGCGAAGGATACCTGCTTCCTTGATACCGTCTATATCCTTGATTTGTTCCAGCACCTTACTGGCCAGTTCGTCCAGCTTGTCCAGGTCGTCGCCGTAGATCTTTACGGCATTGGAGGCTTTGATCCCTGCTGCGGCTTCGGCCACATTATCAATGATCGGCTGCGAATAGTTGTAGGTAATGCCCTGGTAATTGCTGAGCTTGTTGTCGATCTCGCTGATGATGTCGTCGATGGATTTTCCTTTCAGTTCATTGTGCGGTTTCAGGTCTACCTGGAATTGCAGGAAGTTGAAGCCGTTGGGGTCGGTACCATCGTTGGAGCGGCCTTCCTGCGACAGTACCTGCCGTACCTCAGGAAACTTGCTGATCTCGCTCCTGATCTTGGAGGCCATCACCACGCTTTCTTTCTGGGAATAGCTCATCGGCAGCTCTGCGGTCACCCACAAGGCGCCTTCGTTCAGCTGGGGCAGGAATTCCGTGCCCAGGAAACCGGCAGAGAAGAAGGTGACGCCGATCAGGGACAGGGAAGCAATCAGGGTCGTCTTTTTGTGTGCAAAGGTCCAGGCAAAGCCCTTTTCGACAATGCGGTTCCAGAAGTTGACGAAGCGGTTGTCCTTCTCCTTTACATTCTTGTTCAGGAAAATATGGCAGAGTACCGGTACCAGGGTGAGGGTGAACAAGAGGGCGCCCAGCAAGGCAAATCCAAGCGTGTAGGCCAGCGGTGAGAACATCTTGCCTTCCACTTTCTGGAACGCGAAAATGGGCAGCAGGGCCGTAATGATGATGAGCTTGGAGAAGAAGATCGCCTTACCCATCTCGGCCCCGGTTTTCTTGATCGTGCTGCCGACGGCCATCTTATTGTAGGCCTCCATGCCCCGCTTATGC
>JAEUVW010000307.1 GCA_016786525.1 Chitinophagaceae bacterium | reverse complement strand
CTTCCCGGCCCGCTATCCACTGCAGTTTGGCCAGTTGCTCCAGGCTCATGCGGTAATACTCTTTTACTTCGTCGGTGAATCCTTTCTGGTTCAGTTCGTCAAAGAGGCTGGTACCGCCCAGGTCCTGCTGCAGGTAATACCTGCGGTCTTTCGCGGTTTTGTAAATTTCAGGTACGTTGATCTCGTGCTTGCGGAAGAGATCAGTAAAGTAATAGAAGGAATTGTTCTCTGCGATGTTCTGGTTAAAAGTGCCGATAGCCGAAATGTCTCCTGCAGACAGGCGATAATAGCGCCTGTCGGAGCCGGACATGGGCATAGAGCTGATGCTCCCGGCTTTTTTGCCAAAATGTTCTTCGAAGAGTTGTTCTAAGATCTGTGTGTCAGTGATGGTTTTACTCATATTCATTTTCCAGGGTAATCGTATAGTTCCAGTGTTTTAGGTGCCCGGGAAAATCCCTGCCAGTTGTCTGCTTCGAAACTGAAAACGGCAACGGCACTGGTGGGCATTTCGCTGACAATGCTTTTAGGGGCGCAGTGATAGGTAAATTCGCTGATGCCGGGATTGTGACCGACGATCATCAATGTCGCAATGGTATCGCCCGCTGAAGAAACTACATCTTCCAGGGTGGCGGCGTCAGCGTGATAGAGTTGCTGAAGCGATGTGGTGCCGGCTTGTTCCCACCGGGCTGTTTTTTTGACTGTCGCCGTCGTCTGCTCTGTGCGGCTGGCGCTGCTCGTCAGGATCTGGTCGGGGAGAAACCCCGCAGCGACCAGGTGTTCCGCCATCAATGCAGCGTCATTCCGGCCCCTTTCGAGCAGGTTGCGGTCATAATCTCTTTGCCCGGGTTGCTGTGTCTCTGTTTTGGCATGCCGCATCACGATCAATATTTTTCTCATGTGGTTCTATTGTTTGTAATACTGCAGTTTTAAATGTTGCCCGTCGAAGACGGCGTAGCTATTGAAAGTGATCCAATCGCCCAGGTTTACATACAGGCTGTTCCCGGGTAGGGGGTATTCCAGGGCCAGGTGCCGGTGCCCAAAGATAAAATAATCGACTTTCTCCTTTTGCAAAACTTCCAGGCAATATTGTACCAGAAACTCCTTGTCCGCCCCTTTGAACTGCTCTTCGATCTCTCCTTCATGCTTGGGGCCTTTGCGGCTGAACCAGGAAGCCAAAGCAATACCGGTATCGGGATGAATGCGCCGGTACAACCACTGGCATACCGGGTTGCGCAAAATACTTTTTAAGAACTTGTAGCCATGATCGCCCGGTCCCAGGCCGTCTCCATGTGCGATGAGGAAGGTTTTTCCGTTGAACGTGCGTCGGATGGTCTCATGGTGTACGGGTATGTCCAGTTCCTGTTGGAAATAGCCCCGCATCCACAAGTCGTGGTTGCCGGTAAAGGCTTCAACCGGGATACCCGCATCCCGCAGTTCGGCCAGTTTGCCCAGGAAACGCACAAAGCCTTTGGGGACCACATTTTTAAACTCCAGCCAGGAATCAAACAGGTCGCCCACCAGGAAAATATGCGCTGCATCTTTTTTGATCTCGTCCAGCCAGGCACAGATCAGCTTTTCCCGCTGCAGGCTCCGTGCATGATCGGGGATGCCCAGGTGAAAATCAGAGGCAAAGTATATTTTCTTTCCTTCGGGAACGAACATTAATTAAAAATTGAAAATTAATAATGGGTAATAAGAAATTAGTAATGAATCATTAAAAACTAAGTATTCACCTATTATTCATTCATCATTAAACATTACCCATTAGACATTATTCATTATTATTTCTTCACTAGCAGTGCGTTGGCTGTCGCAACGATTCCTTCTTCCCTGCCGACAAAGCTCATGTGTTCCGTGGTGGTGGCTTTGATGGATACGTCGGTCGTTTCCAGTTCCAGGATCCGGGCAATTGCTTCCTGCATCGCCGGTACATATTTCATGATCTTTGGCGCCTGCAACAAAATAGTGCTGTCTACATTCACGACTTTGTACCCCCTTTCTCCGATCAGGCTGTAGCATCGTTGCAGCAGGATTTTGCTGTCGATATCTTTAAAACTCTGGTCCGTGTCCGGGAAGTGCTTGCCGATATCGCCAAGGCCCAATGCTCCAAGCAAGGCATCGCAGATGGCATGTAGCAATACATCGGCATCGCTGTGCCCCAGGCCGCCTTTGGTATGCGGAATCAAT
>JAEUVW010000305.1 GCA_016786525.1 Chitinophagaceae bacterium | reverse complement strand
AAAGGCAAAATAATCTTTGTATTTGGCGGCTTCGGTTTCCTTGTCGGCCAGCACCTTGCTTTGTACGGTGGCCGTATCTTCAAACAGCTTCCGCATTTTAGCCCTTGCTGTATCGTCTTCATTCACCATTTCGGCAATAATGTCCCGTGCGCCCTGCAGCGCCTCTTCAGGTGTTTTGACTACTTCACCGGTAAAGCTTGCGGCTTCGGCCAGGGGGGCGACAGGGCCCTGCTGCAGCAGGAGCAGCGCCAGGGGTTCCAGTCCATTCTCCCGGGCTGTCTGCGCTTTGGTCTTGCGTTTGGGTTTGTAGGGCAGGTAGATATCTTCCAGGGCAGCCAGGGTTTGCGCCGCATTGATCTTGGCCTGCAGGGTTTCAGTCATTTTGCCCTGTTCGGTAATGGTCTTCTCAATAAAGGCTTTGCGGTCGGCAAACTCCTTCTGTGTTTTTGCCTCGTCTTCGATGGCTTGTACCTGTACCTCGTCCAGGCCGCCGGTCTTGTCTTTCCGGTAGCGGGCGATAAAAGGGATGGTGGCGCCCTCGGCCAACAGCTCCAATACGGCGTTTACGTTTGTGGTGTTCAAGTGCAGGCTGGCTGCCACTCCGGGAGCAAAGGGTAAAAAACTCATAAGCTGATCTGAAAAAGGAAAGGCTGCGAAAATAAGGAAAAACTACCTGGTTTTTAATTAATTACCTGGTTTACAAGCTCTTTGAAAATACAGATTTATGAAAATCTAAATTAACAGAAATAAATCTGTCTTCAAGTTGAAAAATAGAATATTTTCTATGCATTTTTAGGGCGTAAAAAGACACACACACATGAATGCAAAAAGACTTTTTTTAATGGCCTGTTTTTCGGGCATTGCTGTGGGCGCACAGGCCCAATCCGGACCTGAGGTATGCCATATTGTTTATAGTTACGATGCAGCCGGCAACAGGATAAAGCGGGAGTACAAATGCGAAACACCGAGAGGGCCGGAAGATCCTGCTACCTGGAATGACCGTGTTATTTTCACCACCCTGTATCCCAACCCGACCACAGGCGTATTTACCGGTGAGTTTTCCGAGCCTGTCAGTGAGGCCACCTTTATTATTACCGCCATGAATGGTGCTGTAGTGCTCGAACATGAGCTGACCCAGGCCGCCAACTTCATCACTTTCGATATCAGCGCCCAGGTGCCGGGCAACTACTTGTTGCATGTATGGGCATTGGGTAGGGAGGAGTCGTATACGATCAGTAAAACACAGTAGCGGATAAAGCGTCTTCTTCCGCGCTCTTTTGTGGTCTTGAGGCGCGGCAATACTATAGATCGCTTCCAGAATAATGAATTGCGCCACGCGTCCTTTGGCTTAGCTGAAGGCTAGGAAAAGAGACAGCGTGGCAAACGCCCGGCTGCGGAGCATCGTCACATCGTTTTACTCCGCGCCCTACAGTACCCCGTAACGAAGAATTTATTTTACAGGCTTGGCTTTTACCTTCTGCAGGTACCCTGCTCCCCAACTGTAGTTTTATTTTTACCCACAATAGGGAACTAAGGAACAATTATCGTCTTACGTTGGTGTACTTGCAGCCCTCCAACAAACAAAAATAACTTCCCGGAGCAGCTTTCTTTCTGACAGCCGGCAAGGGCTTTTGCAAATTTTAGGAGGCCAGCTTCGCTTTTAGAGTCCTCAACCAGGAAAATACTTGTATATAATGTTGTATAATCAACATGTTTATTTTCAGATGTTTTTATGTTCAAAATTTAATAAAAATCAAATTTGAATGAAATAAATTTATCAAAATGTTATAAAGATATTTTTTTTTTCTATTCATTTTTGCCGGGAAAACAAACAATCATAATGAAAACAAAATTTCTTTTGATCGCGGGATTCATGGCTATGGCAGCTTCTGTACAGGCCCAGTCCGGCTCCGAAGTATGCAGTATCGTGTATAGTTACGATGTAGCCGGCAACCGGATAAAGAGGGAGTATAAGTGCGAAACACCAGGTGGGCCGGAAGGTCCGGTTATCTGGAACGACCCTGTTATTTTCACCTCTGTTTATCCCAACCCCACTACAGGCATCTTTACCGGGCAGTTTTCCGAACCGGTCTCTGAGGCAACCTTTATCATTACCGCTATGAGCGGCGTTGTGGTGCTCCAACATGAACTGACACAAACGACCAATTCTATCACCTTCGATATCAGTGCCCAGGTGCCGGGCAACTACCTGCTCCATGTATGGGCATTGGGCAGGGAAGAGTCATATATCATTACCAAAAACCAATAATATTCATGCGTTTTTCAGCTTATTTGCTTTGCGCAGGCCTCAGCCTGCTGCTGGCCGTGGCATCGGCGCAACCGTCCGGCTATTCTTCTTCCCTGTTCAACAACAGTACCTTTCCCCGTGCCATCAACACATCAAAGCCTGTCGGTGCTACCGCAGGCAGTGCTGCTACAAGCCCTGGTGGTGCTGTGACGTACGCGATACCCATTGCTACAGCGCCGGGGACCAATGGTATGGTCCCTTCGGTATCACTGGTGTACCATTCCCAGTCCGGCAATGGTCTCTTGGGTCAGGGTTGGAGCATTTCCGGCCTGTCTGTTATTACGCGGGCCGGAAAAGATATGTACCACGATGGCAAAGTGTCGCCGCTCACGTATACCGATGAGGATGCCTTCCTGTTGGACGGGGCAAGGTTAAGTGTATTGACTCGAACCAACGGAGCGGATGGCGCTACCTATGGTACGGAAGTCGAATCGTATGCCGCCATCACCTCGCTGGGCAGAGTAGCCGATTGCCCGGAAAAGTTTAAAGTCACCACAAAAGACGGTATCGTCATGGAGTATGGATATACCGCAGATGCCCGCCTGCAGACCAGTGCCGATGGCAGGATTATGATGTGGCGGCTCAGTAAAATGCAGGACATCAACGGCAACTATATTGAGTTTGTGTATGACAATGCAAACCGGGACAGCCGCATCAGCCAGATCAGGTATACCGGCAACAGCGTTACCGGTTTAGCCCCTTACAATACCATTGATTTTGAGTATATAGAAAGATACTATGACAAGAATACAGTGTACGATGCCGGGAACACCATCAACCAGTATTACCTGTTGCATAAAATAAAGATAAAGGCAGAGAGCTCCTTATACAAAACGTATACCTGCAACTATGCGATGAGTAATATCGGTGCGTCTTTTCTCAAATACATAGAGGAGTCATCGGCTACCGGTACCGCCCTGCACGATACCCGCTTCCTGTACGGTGAAGAATCTTCAGCACTTTCAGTGGCGGCCTCCAATATCGTCACCCCGGTGCCGAATACAAGCGATCCTTCCTCCGGTATCACGGAAGTATACCTGAGCAGCGGCGACTATGACGGAGATGGCATCAATGAGATTGTGACCAGCAAACTCAGCTATGCGCCGACAGGTATGAGTGGCGGTGGGATCAAAAACTCCTGGAGTGCAAAGGCTTATAAGGTATCCGGCTACGGCAGTACCACCTATGCAGATTTCGATATATACAGTGCAGAAGGCGTCAAAGGCATCGCTGGCCTTCGGATGTCGGAAAACAGTCTGTCCCTTTCTTCCACGCAAAGACGGCAGGGGGCCTATTCCAGCCTTGGATTTGCGGATTTTAACGGCGATGGCAAGGAAGATGTCTTGTCCTACAACGTCCTGGCTATTTACGCCTCTGGCGGAACGACCTATGAGTTGGATAAAATGTCCATTTTTTACCCCGGTAGCACTGCCGGTACTTTTACCGAGGTGAACGTAGCCCCAATGGTCCGTCCGGCTTTGTATTCCGACAACCGCTTTGTGCGAACAACTTTGTTACACTCGGCGATTTTGATGGGGATAACACTACTGATTTCATCACCGTCATACAGGATATCCACAACAGGAGGCTGGGTACTATTTCTTTCCCACGCAAAGACGAACTGAATAAATACATCACCTGGGATCCCGGTACATCAGGGCCCGGAACGTACGACCCTGACCCTAACCAGGCCGATAAGATCGCAGATGCCGATAAAGTGATTGTACTGGACTTTGACGGAGACGGTAAGTCGGAAGTCCTGATCTCAAAATCGCCCCTGGCGACGATCAACAGGATCAAAAAGTATGCCCACGGCGGCTATTAGCTGGACCCCGTTTATGCAGCCCCCTTCCCGTTGATGACCGATTTTGACGACGTACAGGTCGGCGACTTCAACGGAGACGGCAAGTCCGACCTGCTGCTGCATAAAAAAACAGGTTCCCCGAATTTTGAAGTGGCCTACAGTACAGGTACGGGTTTCAACAGGGTCAGCTTGTCGCTGCCCTATGTCAGGACCTGCTCCTATGGTGCTGGCGACCAGTTTTTTGTGGCCGACTACAACAATGACGGGAAGTCGGACATCCTGGTCATGAACCGCTACTGCGATGCCTATTATTTTTTCAAAACAAAATTTACAGCCTATTTCAGTTGCGGTATGCAGTTTGCTGCATCACGATCCCTGGAGTATACCGGGCTTGTTCATCCCGATATACAGCCCATCGTCATGGATGCCAATGGCGACGGTGTACCCGAACTTTGTTTCCAGAGTTCTGCCAGCCCCAACCTACAGTTCCTGAGCTGCGAAACAAAACCCACTGCGCATTTGCTGCAAAAAGTGACAGACGGACTGAACCGTACTACGGAGTTTGCCTACGAGCCGCTGACCAAAGGTACCGGCATCGGGGCCACGGACTTCTATACCAAGGGCAGTGGTGAGACCTATCCTGTCAATAACGCTCAATACCCCCTCTTCGTGGCGACCTCTGTTAAAAGCCCGGATGGTATTGGAGGCAGCAGTATTGTTTCCTACAAATACCAAAACCTGCTGGTGCACCGCGGCGGACGCGGCATCCTGGGTTTTGAAAAAGTAAAGAGTGTGAGCAACAGTGCCGATGTCCGTACCGAGTCGGTGTATGAACTGAACCGCGATTTTTATACCCCCTGGCTCAAAACCAGCAAAAGCTTCCTGAACAGTACCGGCGAGGCACTCAGCCAGGCAGACAACACGATGGCCTTTACCCGTATCGGGTCTTCGTATCGCTACAAACAGGAGCTGCGAAGCACTACTGCCCAGGACCTGCTGATGGGCACTACTACTGTAGTGAATGATACCTTCGACGTCAATGGCAATGTGAGCGGCAGCGGCAGCGTGACCACCGGAGGTGTGTCTTTCAGCCGTGCACAGAGTATTACCTATGTGGCGACAGGAGGCTCGCTGTTTCCCAACCGGCCATTGGAGATCAGGGAAACGGTACAGCGCGGCACGCAACCTGCCGTAAGTACGAAAAAAAAGTACACCTACAACAGCCGTGGCCTGCTCACCCAATTGGTGGACGGTCCGGATGCCATTGGAGCGCCTGCCTTGTCCTACACCCGCTCAATCTATGACTACGACCTGTACGGCAACATCAAATTGTCGGACAAAGAAAGCTATTTTCCAACCCCCACCGACCCGGAAACCAAGTACGTTTATGATGGTTTCGGGCGCTTCATACTATCCGAAGAGAATGCGCTGGGACACAAAAAGGAATACACCACGCATCCCTTTTGGGGCAAGCCCCTGACAGAAAAAGGTGTCAACGGGCTCAGCAGCACCTACACCTACAACGACTGGGGTAAGCTGACGGCAAGCTCTATTCCCACCGGTCCCGGCACCTCCTACACCGTCACCTATACCGATGCCTGGGACCCCGGCCCCAACAAATTGTATTCCGCAACGGTAAGCGACCCCTCTGCCCCCGATATCACCACCTGGTACGACGCTCTGGACCGGCCGGTAAAGACCCGGCAGGAGAGCTTTAACGGTACCTGGTTGAATGCCGTCCTCACCTACGATGCCAAAGGCAATGTAGCGACCGCCAGCCGGAAGTACAAAGACCTGGAAGGGCCTGTGCTGACGACGAATACCTACAACAAGTATAATCAACTGAGCTCCGCGAGCGATGTGTACGGCACTACGGAGTACACCTACCTCCATGGTGGCGGTTACCGTACCACCACCACCAAACTGCCCGATGGGAAGATAAAGGTAGTCAAAGAAGACGCCTCCGGCAAAGTGATCGAATCGAAAAACGGCATCGGCGGCACCGTGGTGTTCGAGTACGACAGCCGCGGGAACGAGATCAGTGCCGGTTTTAAGGGCGCCTTTGCCGGCGTCATCACTATACCCGTGCGCAAAGAATACGACTACACCGGCCAGCTCAAAAAGCTGATCGACCTGGATGCCGGTACCAGCACCTACAACTACAATCCTATGGGCCAGCTGACCGGGCAGACCGACCCGGCGGGCAAAGTCACTACCTACGAATACGACAAGCTCGGTAACGTGGTCAAAAAGTATGTGGGTTCGGACTATGAGTACACTTATATGTATTACGGCCCCGACAAAGACTACCGCCTGGCCTCCGAAAAGGTAGTCAGCACCGCCGACGGTACTATCGAAGATACCTACGACTATGCAGTGGGTGGAGGCCTGAGCCAGCATATCAAAAATACGAATGGCCTGCAGTTGAAAAAGACCTTTGGCTATGACGCCTACAACCGGCCCCTGAACACTGCTTTCCCGGCCAGCGCTTCGGGTACGGGCTCAGGTTTCGCTATCCGCAACCACTACGACGCCAACGGCTTCCTGCGGCGTATCAGCACCGACTTCGGCGGCCCGGCCAAGACCCTGTACGAGCTGGACGACATGAATGCAGACGGGCAGGTGACGGCCTTCAAACGGGTCGATGCGATGCCGGCATCCATCTCGTATGACAACAGGCTGCCCACTGTGTTCTATACCTCCGGTATGCAGGACCTGCGCACGGTGTACAACCTGCAGAACGGCAACGTGAGCAACCGGCAGGATCATTTTATGGTACCTACCAATCCCAAAGAGTTTTTTACCTACGATGCGCTGGACAGGCTCAC